>CALQJH020000027.1 GCA_943330835.2 Candidatus Kuenenia stuttgartensis | reverse complement strand
TTTGTAGATTTACCACCATAAGTACTGAATATGGCTACTTTTCTTTCGTTTGTTAAATGAGACATTTCTTTCTTTTTTTTTAAAACGCTGTGTTTTATATCTTTTTTATCGGTTGCAAAGGTAATGATTTCATTCGAAAATTGAACATTTATACGAATAAAATTAGAAATTGATAAGATTTCCAAAGTGTGGTTAGTCAAACTAATGCAAATATTTCTCCCCCTACAGTCAAAATATATCAAAAAAGATATTCAAAATTCTCCACTTAAATGATGCATTTTTGCAAAATGAAACATCGTTTTGCTATTGTTGGCTGCGGGAGAATTGCTATCAAACATGCGGAGCAAATTAATCGTTTGGGTAAATTAATAGCCGTTTGTGATCTTGATCTTCAAAAAGCTGAAGCATTGGGTAATCCATTCCATGCTAGAGCATTTTCTTCTATGGATGAAATGCTGTCTGTAGAAACTGATATCGATGTTTTAAGTATTTGTACCCCTAATTATCTTCATGCGGAACAGTCCATCTTTGCTTTGCAATCAGGAAAAAATGTGCTTTGCGAAAAACCTATGGCCATAAGTGTTTCAGACGCCCAAAATATGATCGATGCTTCAGTAGCATCTAACCGAAAATTATTTATTGTTAAATCAACAAGATACACACCTTGTATAAACGCAGTCAAACAAGTGATTGAAAATAATCAACTTGGACAAGTGTATAGTTTTCAGTTGAATTGTGTGTGGAACCGTCCCAATAGTTATTATGAAAATTCCTGGAAAGGCACCATTGCTCAAGATGGCGGCACTCTTTTTACTCAATTCAGTCATTATATTGATGTGTTACTTTGGTTATTGAATGACGATGTTGATGATGTAAAAGGATTCCGTTCTAATGTGTCTAAAAAAAATATTGAGTTTGAAGATTCCGGAGCATTTGCCATTAAAATGAAAAGCGGCAGTATAGGCAGTTTGCATTATTCTGTAAATGCTTTTCAAAAAAATCAGGAAGTTTCTTTAACTATTGTTGCAGCAAAAGGAACGCTGAAAATTGGTGGAGAATATATGAATGAACTTGTTTACCAGCAACCTGAGTTGATCGATTTGTCAAATCTTTCTGCGAATAATCTACCCAACGAATACGAAAGTTATAAGGGCTCTATGAGTAACCATGATAAAGTTTATGAAAATCTAATCAACGCCTTAAACGGTAATGAAAGCAATTTTACTGATGGGGCATCTGCATTGAAATCAGTTGAATTAATTGAGAAAATTTACCTGCAAAAAATATTCTAATTTGAAACACCTGGTTTTTACAGTTACCAATGAACTGAACTACGATCAACGTATGATTCGAATTTGCAATAGTCTTCATCATGCTGGCTATGAGATTACTTTAATAGGCGTCAAACAGCAATCTTCTACCCCACTTCTTCATAAATCATACCATCAAATACGAATCAATACCTATTTGAAAAAAGGGTTTGGTTTTTATGCAGAATACAATACACGCCTATTTTTTAAATTATTATTTTTAAAAGCTGATTTGTTTTGCTGTATAGATTTAGATACCATACTCCCTGTTTATTTTGCCGGGAAATGGAGAAATAAAAAAATCGTTTATGATGCTCATGAATATTTTAGCCAGTTAAAAGAAGTGGTTACAAGAAAACATGTCTACAAAGTTTGGCATGCTATTGAAAAGATATTTGTTCCGAAATTCAAAAATGGCTACACTGTTGGATACTGCATCGCAAAGGATTTCAAGAAATGGTATGGAATTAATTACGAGGTGATGATGAACGCCCCAATTCTTCTTGAAAATAATTTACCGGAAATGCCTAGCCCCGATAAAATAATATTGTATCAGGGCGCTGTAAATCATGCGAGAGGATTAGAATACTTAATCCCTGCGATGAAGCAAATTGAGGCTTCTTTATATATTTTTGGAGACGGAAATTTTTTAAAAGAAACACAACAATTAATTATTGAAAATAAACTTGAACATAAGGTTTTTTTAAAAGGGAAATCAGATCCTGAATCATTAAAATTAGTTACAAAATCTGCCTATATTGGAATTAATTTGGTAGAAAATACTGGCCTCAATCAATATTATTCTTTAGCCAATAAATTCTTTGATTACATTCATGCAGGCGTACCGCAAGTAAGTATGAATTTTCCGGAGTACAAGAAGATAAATGAACAGTTTGAAGTAGCGTTGTTAATCGGTGAATTATCTACAAATGCTGTATCTATAGCTGTGAATACATTATTGAGCAATGTCGACTTGTATGAAACACTACAATCTAATTGTCTAAAAGCCAGAGAAGTTTACAACTGGCAAATCGAAGAAAAAAAATTAATTGCATTCTATAAAAATATTATTGAATAAACATTTACATATCGTCACTCATGATGTCCCCTGGCCTGCTGATTATGGCGGAGTGATCATCCTATTTTATAAAATAAAAAGTCTTCACCAGCAAGGCATTAAAATACATCTGCATTGTTTCTACAAGGACAGGCAGGAACAATCTATACTCAATAAATATTGCGAATCAGTTACATACTATCCACGTAAAAAGCTTTTTTCTTTTCCTCTTCTTACGATCCCTTTTATTGTTCAATCCAGGAGAAATCCTTTACTCCTTAGAAATCTCCTGAAAGACAACTACCCTATTTTATTTGAAGGCATTCATTGCACTTATCATCTCTTAAATAAGAAACTGAGGAATAGAAAAATGCAAGTCTGCCTTCAAAATGTAGAATACACTTATTACAAACACCTGGCCAGATATGAAAAAAACTTTTTCAAAAAAACGTATTATATAATCGAATCGTTCTTATTGTATCATTATGAAAAGAAGCTCTCCAAATCTGCATCTTTTTGGACGGTAAGCGAATTGGACACATTGGTGTATAAAGAAATTTTAAAGGCAAACCATGTTGAATTTTTTCCTGTTTTTCTACCTTGGACAACAGTTAAATCTGAATTAGGCAATGGGACTTATTGTTTATATCAGGGCAATTTGGAAGTGAGTGAAAATGACAAAGCAGCCAGATGGTTATTAGAAGAAGTATTTGCAAAATTAAAAATCCCATTTGTTATTGCAGGCCGAAATCCATCCCCGCTTTTAAAAAAAATGGCTCATCAAAATCCACACACTTGCATGGTCGAGAATCCGTCGGAACATGAAATGGATGATCTTATCAGAAAGGCACAAATTAATATCATCCCTTCCTTCAACAACACCGGCATTAAACTAAAATTATTAAATGCACTTTTTAATGGCAGGTATTGTGTAGTAAATGCTGAGGCGGCAAAAGGTTCCGGCCTTGAAAATCTTTGTATTTATGCAGATACCGCAAGTGCATTTATAGAAAAAATTCACGATAACTTTTATCTGGAATTTAAGGAACTTGAAAAAGAAAAACGTAAAGAGGTATTAATGAATTTATACCAAAACAGTAAAAATGCGACAAGAATTATCGAGTCACTATACTAGCATTATCCCAAACTTTTCCATCTTCTGTTTTGATTGTCCTGGCCCTGAATTTATTAATTACCATATAATCATGTGTAGCCATCACGATACTGGTGTCAAAATCTTTGCAAATATGAAATAGCAATTGCATGATTTCATCACTGGTTTCAGGATCGAGATTTCCAGTAGGCTCATCCGCTAAAATTAATTTAGGAGAATTCAATAACGCTCTTGCGATGTCAATACGTTGTTGCTCACCACCACTTAATTCATAAGGCATTTTCAATCCCTTTGAACTCAAATTTACTTTGCTTAAAACATCACTTATTTTATCATCCATTAATTTCTCATCTTGCCAACCTGTTGCTTTTAAAACGAATTTTAAATTCTCGTTTACATTTCTATCCGTAAGTAATTGAAAATCCTGAAATACAACTCCTAAATTTCTTCGAAGGAATGGCACTGTCTTCCAGGTCAACTCTCTTAAATTATGTCCAACAACCCAACCTTGTCCTTCTGTTAATTCCAAATCGCCATACAAAGTTTTGAGTAAACTACTTTTACCTGTGCCAGTTTTTCCCACCAAATAAACAAATTCCCCCTTTTCTACAGAGATGTTAATATTTTCAAGAATCAATGTTCCACTTTGATAAATGTTTGCATTTTTTAATTCAATAATTGATTGTGACATTATTAGTTATTTTAAATAATTATAGCTGCTGATTTCTAAAAATACAGAAACAAATTTAATCTTTGATAATTTAATGAAAAAGAGCTGTTTTATAACGTGAATGTATCATCAATTCCGTGAATCCTTCGAATATTTTTATGCCATAAGTTATTTGTAAATTATAAGTTAGTTTTGCGATTATTTTAAAATGAAAATATACAGGGATATTAATCTTTTACCGCAGTTTGAAAAGGCAGTTATCACGATTGGCTCTTTTGATGGAGTCCATAAAGGGCATTTCTATATTATCAATCAATTAATTCAAGAAGCCAAAAGAATAAACGGGACGCCTATTGTTATAACATTCTTTCCTCATCCTAAAAAAATTGTTGGTGATGATAATCGTCCGGTTTTATTACTCAATACTCTTGAGGAGAAATCTGCGCTCTTAAAAAAAGCAGGGATTGAACATTTAGTTGTCGTTCCTTTCACTAAAGTCTTTTCTGAATTATCAGCTGAAGAATATATTAGCAACTTCCTCGTTAGTTCATTTCATCCCAAAATAATTGTCACCGGTTACGATCATAAATTTGGCAAAAACAGAGTTGGCGATATTAAACTGCTGGAAAAGTTTTCCCATCAATTTGATTTTGTAGTAAAAGAAATTCCTGAACATATTTTACAAGAGATTACCATAAGCAGTACCACTATCAGAAAAAAAATTGCTGCAGGAGAAATTGAATCCGCGAATGAATTACTAGGCTACCCTTACTTCTTTTCAGGCAAAGTAATTGAAGGGAATAAAATAGGTCGGACAATTGACTTCCCTACTGCAAATTTGAAAGTAGATGATGATCATAAATTAATTCCACCTACGGGAGTTTATGCAGTAACTATTGAATTAGAAAATAAAATGAAGTTAGATTATGGAATGATGAATATTGGCTACAGACCTACAATTAGCGGTGTGGACAAAGTTGTCGAAGTACATATTTTCAATTTCGATGAAATGATTTACAACAACATGATTAAAATAGCTGTAGTTAAAAGATTAAGAGACGAACAAAAATTTGATGGGATAGCACAATTGAAAAATCAACTATTACTAGATAAAGAAAATGCACTTCAGCTTTTCAATTCGTAATTTAATCTGGGTTAAATAGCCAGTATCATTTTTACGGTCATTTCTTTCATCAACAACGCACTTTCTGTTCCACTATCTCCTACCCCAACGCCTTTCAGATTGTAATGGTTTAATAAGAGAATAATCTTTTCTACTCCTGGGTATCCATAATTTCTCATGGTGGCCTGAGCTTGTTTAACAACATTGAAATTATTGTAAAACAAAGACTTTAAAGCAGATTCACTTTTATCGGCCATTCCATATGCTGCATAGACTTTGCTGAAAAAACTATACAAAGCCGGTAAAGACATTTGAATAGGCGCGGCTTTATTATTGTGTTCAAAATAATTCAATATGGTCATAGCCGCAGCTAAATTCTTATTGACTATTGCATTTAGCAATTCGAAAATATTATACTCTTTGCTGATGCCAATAAATTTTTCAATATCATTTTCATCAATGGATTTCTTATCTTTTAAATTGAGTGATATTTTTTCAATCTCACTAGAAATTCGAGACAAGTCATCTCCTATATGTTGGTGTAAAAGTGTAACTGCTTTCGAATTAATAGCGAATCCTTTTGATTTTACAAAGTGAGAAATCCATTCCTCCATTTTCCATTCTGGTATTTTTACAGCATTGAAAATTTCTCCATTCTTTCCTATAGACTTATAGAATTTAGTTCGTTTGTCAATTTTTTTTCCTTTGAATCCAATAACAAAAATGGTTGAGGATAAAGGTGAGTCAACATACGATTCAAGCATGTTGATAGAATTCATTAATTGAGCTTCTTTTAATAACACCACTTGACGCTCAGCAAACATTGGATATCGCTTACACGCATTGATGACATTTGTCCAATCAGCATCCCTACCATAAAAAATAGTCAGGTTAAAAGCTGCGTCCGATTCATTTAGAATCTTATGCTCTGCATAATTCATCACCTCATCAATAAAATAATCCTCCTCCCCTTCTAATAAATAAACAGGTTTGAAATCCTTTTTCTTCCAGGCGCTAATAATTTTCTCCCCACTCATTTTTAGATTTTATTAAGAGATGCAAGCTAAATAATTTAATGTAAAGCTTAAAAGATAACAAGGTAAAGATTTGATTTTTTTAAAAAATTGCTCTGATAGATGCCTTTCCTAAATTAATCGTACGGGAATTGTCGGGCTTTCTGCCTTCGTATTGTATGTTTATTTCAATATTCCCTGCAAATCTTTTAGTGAAATCAATATTCCATAGCATATTATTGCCTGGAGACAACCCATCAAGTAAAATATAGCCAACAGTACTATTTGCAGCTCCAGAATAGGCATTAAATGCTATTTGATTATAGGATCCTCTGAAACTTAAACTGCTGTTAGAAAATATATTGTATTTAATTTCTGCAGCAACAGTATTAGAAATAGCTTTTTCTAAAGAGTCTATTTTATTGTTTTTTTCAATATAGGAATAACTTAAAGTCGCTCTGAAAATTGATTTATATACATAAGTAAAACTCGGTTCATATACATGTTGATCAATTACATAATTTTTATTGTCAAACTTATAACCCGAAGTGCGCAAGGTGTTTTTGGCATTTCTGTACATTATATTAGTGAACAGACTTTTATTTATATTCAATCTTAATCTACCTATAATCGTTTGGATATTTTTATTCTCATAACCATAAGTCAATAAAGCTCTTGTATTCGATTGACTTTGTGTAAAATCTACACCCCATTTATAATTTGTTCTGTTAAAATAAAAAGTGTTTGAAAAATAGGTGTTATTAAAAATCAAACTGGTATCCGTAATCTCTTTATCAAATGGATTTAAAAGAAAGTTGTTATTGGAAATATTTTTTTTGCTGATTTGTAAAGTGGAATTTGAACTGGATTTGGCAATGAATTTTTTAATACTGTTGTTTTCAGAATTGATAATATTTTGGGGAGTGATTTCAATATTGTAATTCAATTGAATGGAATTAGCTTTCACATATTGATTAGTGGGCGTATAAATTCGTATGTATTTTTTTTGATCCTGAAATATTGCCAACTCGAATTCATTTAATTCTTCAATGCCGTTACCATTGTAATCATTCCATGCATATTCCCCTTGTCCAATAGGTACTGCAACGTAAGAAAATTCTCTTTTTTGCTCTTGCCCACTCCCTATTTCGTAGAAGATACTGCCATTTAAAAAGTCTTTAATAAAACTAAAATTATAGTCTGCCCTTCCGAGAATAGTCTTATCATCTTTTAAATTGCTAAAACTATTATTAATGACATGCAATTGTCTGTAAGCAACACTAGCGTTCAATTGACTTTTAGGATTATTCATTAATGAGGTGGAAAGAGAATAATTATCGCTCTGGTCAGACTTTAAGAATTTATTTGTACCTGGCAACAGATCTACTCTTTTGTAATAATTCAATTGCCATTTATTGAATTTACTACTGTCAGACTTTAGCGAGAATTCATATCTACGAAAAGCGAAACTTCCAGCATTAATCGTATCCGTTACGTTATCCTTTAAATGATTGTATTCTGCAGAAAAATGAAAACTGGTTTGAATATTTTTAATTTTTTTAAAACTTTTTTTCAAATAAATAGTTGGTCTTAAAAAAGTACCATTTTGATTTCGGCTATTAAAAGTTGTCATATTCAAATCTGAAAATAAATCCCATCGTTTATAAGCAGTATGTTGAGTGATTTCATGTCTATTCCCATTATAGTTTCCCTTCCGATTATAATTCGTGAAATCATATTTAACCCTTCCGCCATTTTTGCCTGTTAATTTCATAGACAAATTGGACAGTCCTTCATCTGCAGCTTTCTCCTCCTGGTACAAACTCCAATCTCTTAGAAACTCAACATTTCGAATCCTTTCCAGTGGCTTGAATTCTTTTTGAATATACTCGAAACTTCCTGCAGATGCTACCTGGTATGTTGTTGATAATATTCTGATGCTTTTAAAATTTTTGTTTATAAAAAACTTTCCTGCAAATCCTTTATTGTTTTCCTTATCCCGATTAGAGAATAAATTTACATCATAGTTACTCATGGCCACATCTGTTCCGATATTAAAACCTGGCTGGATGGAATAATTTAAACCCATTGTAAAAAGTTGTTGTTTCTTCGGTGTAACTAAATAAGAAACAGGCGCATAATCACCCTGACTTACATTATTTATTCCTGGCTGTACCCATTGAAAAACCTTGCCGTTACTACCATTAAATAATTGATGATAATTTCCTTTCCCTGGGCCAACATAAGTAAATACAACATTATACAACTGGAAATTATTATCAGCAGATTGTACAAAAACAGCCTCATGAAAAGTTCCATTGTAAATAGTATCTGTTATTTTGTATAAAATTTTACCTGAATTAAAAGTATCTCTTACCGCGTTAGTTACAAAAGCATTTTGAATACTATCTCCAACAGAAGATAAAAAAATCTTTTTAGCATCATCTAATTCCTGATCAATTGTTGAATATTTTGAATCCGAATTCGAATACGCTGCTAAATTCAAGGTGAGTTTATCTGAATATTTTAATTCGTTGGATACATATAACTGTGTGTTTAAATAATTTCGATCGGCGTATTCGAATTCCACTTTAATCCTACGTTCTTTACTGATGAATCTTTTGGGCGTGAAAGTTATTTCGGCTGTGTTGTAATTAATTACATAATCTTCATTTTCTCCTCTTTGTAATATTTCTCCATCTATAAAAACTCTTTCTGTTCCTGCCAAAACAACAAAATAAAGTTCATTATTAGACCCTTGTAACCTATAAGGGCCCTGGTTTCCTTCCAATGCTACAATTGTATTTTTAGTAAACTTCCCTTTAGCGATAGCTCCGCTTACCAAAAATGAATTCGTTGTTTTTGAATTCAATTTATTTTGAGTACTAAATGAAACGCCTTGAAGCCGTTTGTAGAAATTTAAAAAATAATTTTTATGCTCTCTTAAGTCGATGTCACCAAAACTCGTTTGCCAGTTTTTCTTTTTAATCTGCAAAAATATCCTGTCAAAATCTCTTAAGTCTTTAGTATTTCCATCAGGCTGAATCGGAATAGCATTGTCAGAAATAGCAGCAACCAATTCGAGACTATCACCTATATATCCACTGATTTGTAAATTCATGGAAGAGTTAAGAACCGCATCTTGATTATTACCGAATGAAATAGATCTGCCAAAGCTTCCTTCAGTTTGCATTCCCTTAAAATCAAATAAAGGAATCGTATGATTATCTCCCGCTGCATTTAATTTTATTGGGTTTTCAGCAAGAAAATTATTTCGAATGATTTCATAGTCAAGATGTTTTACAGCTGCATTTAATTTTATAGGAAAAACTCTATACCTGATGAGTACAGAGTCTACGTTAGGATTTTTTACCCATTTCAATACAGCGTTGACTACATCAATAGAATAATATGCGGTAGGAATATTTGCAATCGAAAAAGAGTTAGGTATAATACTTAAAGAATCAATAATTACACTTATAGCGGTTGCTGGAATTTTTTGTTCTCTTAGATTAGATAAGGGTAAATGGTATTGAGCCGTGATGGTTTCATTGATTAAAAGAAACAGGATAATAATATATATATTATGTTTATTCAGGCGCATAAGTATGATATCCTAAAAATAGCATTAATTTAAGCATTAGAAAACAAGAACAAAAGCTAGGTTAAACTAAAATGCCTTCCCCAAAAGAGAAGGCATTAAAAATAAAGTATTAGATTTTAATTTTCTTCAGTTGTTAATCCAGCTTTGATGTACTCACTATTTAACCTGGCAATATTGGTAACTGAAATACCTTTAGGGCATTCAGCTTCGCATGCATAGGTATTTGTACAATTTCCAAAACCTTCTTTGTCCATTTGTGCTACCATATTTAAAACTCTGGACTCCCGTTCAGGTCCGCCCTGTGGCAGTAAAGCTAATTGAGAAACTTTCGCCCCTACAAAAAGCATGGCACTTCCATTTTTACAGGTGGCCACACAAGCGCCACATCCAATACAAGCGGCTGCCATAAAAGCGTTATCCGCATCTTTTTTATCAATAGGAATCGCATTCGCATCAATGGCATTCCCTGTATTCACGCTGATATATCCACCAGCTTGAATAATTCGGTCGAATGAAGAACGATCTACAACCAAATCTTTTACTACGGGAAAAGCCCCACTACGCCATGGTTCTACAATAATAGTATCTCCATCTTTAAAAGCACGCATGTGCAATTGACAAGTAGTGTTCTGTTGCCATGGTCCATGCGCCTGACCATTAATATACATACTGCACATACCACAAATCCCTTCCCTGCAATCATGATCAAATGCGATGGGCTCTTTTCCCTCCACAATCAATTGTTCATTAAGAACGTCAATCATTTCAAGAAAACTCATTTCTGAAGAAATATTGTTTACCTGATACGTTTCTAAATTACCTTTTGAGGTTGAGTTTTTTTGGCGCCACACTTTTAGTGTGAGATTCATGTGATAATGCTCCATAGTTTTTATTTTTTGATTAAAAACAAGACTAGCTTATTTTTCATCACTATATTATTTATAACTTCTTTGTGATGGTTTTACTATTTCAAAATTCAATGCTTCTTTATGTAATTCCCAGCCATGATCTGCTTTATTTTCCCATGCAGCAACGTATGCATAATTGTCATCGTCTCTTTTCGCTTCTCCATCTTCAGTTTGACTTTCTTCTCTGAAATGACCGCCGCAACTTTCATTACGATTCAACGCATCTACACACATTAACTCTCCTAATTCAATAAAATCAGCCACTCTGCCGGCTTTATCCAATTCGGAATTAAATTCATTAATCTCTCCTGGGATTTTCACATCGGACCAAAATTCAATTTTCAATGCCTGAATTTGTTGAATGGCTTCTTTTAATCCTTCAGTATTTCTGGCCATTCCACACTTGTCCCACATAATTTTACCTAATCTTTTATGGAAACTTTCAACAGTTTTTTTGCCTTTAATATTCATCAAACGATCTAGCCTCTCCTTTACATTTTTTTCTGCTTGCACAAATGCTTCATGATCTGTAGAGATAGATACCGTTCGGATTTCTTCTGCTAAATAATTACCTAAAGTATAAGGAATCACAAAATAACCATCGGCCAAACCTTGCATTAATGCAGAAGCTCCTAATCTATTCGCCCCATGGTCGCTAAAGTTTGCTTCACCTAATGCATATAAACCAGGCACAGTTGTTTGTAATTCATAATCTACCCATAAGCCACCCATGGTATAATGCACCGCCGGGTAAATACGCATGGGCATTTCATATGGATTTTCACCGGTAATTTTTTCATACATCTCAAAAAGATTGCCATATTTTTCTTGCACTACTTGTCTACCTAATGAGAATATAGTTTTGTCGTCTACATTTTCCATTCCAGTCTTCCCAGTTTCTGTTTTACCGTAACGCATGATGGCATCTTTAAAATCAAGATAAACCGCCATTTTTGTGGTGCCTACCCCATAGCCTTCGTCACATCTCTCTTTCGCAGCACGAGAAGCCACATCCCTTGGAACCAAATTCCCAAA
>CALQJH020000026.1 GCA_943330835.2 Candidatus Kuenenia stuttgartensis | reverse complement strand
CAGTAGTGGTATGTATGTTCGTTTGGCTTTTGCAGTAGCTGCTCATTTAGAAAGTGAAATCTTAATTGTAGATGAAGTTTTGGCGGTTGGAGATGCAGAGTTTCAGAAGAAATGTCTCGGTAAAATGGGCGATATTAGTAAAGGTGAAGGTAGAACAATTTTATTTGTCAGTCATGACCTTAGCGCAATTTCAACGCTGACTTCCAAAAGCATTTTATTGAAAAACGGTCATCTTCAAATTTACGATTATACACCAAAAGTTATTGCTGAATATTCTTTGCAATATAAAGGCGAGCATGTTTATGAGCAATTACCAGTCATAAATAAGCCCACTATAACTAAGGTTGAATTGAAAACATCGGAAGGCGGCATGATTCAAGCCTATGGAAAATCCTTAATAATTTCTCTTGAAATTAATATGCCCCTAGATAATTACGAAAATATTGCGCCTGCTATTCAAATATTTGATGATTTAAATAAAGCAGTATTATTGTCGTACATTTTTGATATTGATGCCCCAATTTGTAGAAAAAAGGGTGTTAATAAAATTACGTATGAATACACAAACATTCGCCTTTATAAAGGAAGTTATTATCTAAAAATGCATCTAGCAAACTCAAAAACTAGAGAAAAATTTCAAGAATTTGAATGTTGTTCTTTCGAGGTAGAAATGATTGATCAGAAGGAACCAGAATGGGGATGGCAGAATAATGCTTGCAAATATATTGACGAAGGAAAATGGACAATTGATGACTAAAATACAATGAAAAAACTAGTAAAACGGATTGTAAGTAAATCAAAACATATTAACGAAACGAACAAAGCTAGAGCAATTTATAATAAGTATAAAGGCTTTACAATGATTGATTCCTCGGTATTTATAGATAATTTAATATTATGCAACAGTGTCAGTCATATAGAGGGTTGCATTGTTGAGTGCGGCGTTTGGCGAGGTGGAATGATCGCTGGTATTTATGAGTACTCCGATAAAAAACGAAAAAGTATTTTATTTGATAGTTTTGAAGGATTACCTGAAGTCAAAGAAATAGATGGTCAAGCTGCTAAAATTTGGCAGGATGATAATAATGGAGTAGGACTAGACAATTGCAAAGCAGAGGTTACTTTTGCAGAGGAAGCGATGAAATTGGCAAAATCTGATAGCCACGAAATTGTGGCTGGATGGTTTGACAAGACTACGGCAAATACTGAAATAAATGAACCTATTGCTATCTTAAGGCTTGATGGTGATTGGTATGATTCTACATGGGTCTGCTTAGAGAATTTATATCCTAAGGTGGTTGAAAATGGGCTGATAATCATTGATGATTATTATGCTTGGGATGGATGCTCGAGAGCAGTACATGATTATCTATCAAAGAATAATTTGCCTTTAAGAATTTCTCAAACAAAACATGGTGTTTGTTATATAGTAAATCAAAAACAAGGAAGAAAACTGAAATAAGATGACGCCAAAAGACTATAGTGATAATTTTCATCATGCTCATTATCGGAATTCAATAAGTTCTGCGAAAGAGATAATTCCACTCTTTCTAGATTTCTTTAAACCAAAATCAGTTTTGGATGTTGGTTGCGGTCTTGGAACATGGTTGACTGTTTTCGAAGAACATGGATGCGAAATATTTGGAATTGATGGCGATTATGTAAAAAGCCAAGATCTAGTTATCGACAAAGAAAAGTTTAAGCCTTATGATCTTAATAAATCATTTGATTTAAATGAAAAATTTGATTTAACGCTCTCTCTCGAGGTGGCGGAGCATATTTTTCCTAAAAACGCTGAAAACTTCATAAACTCAATTTGTCTCCACAGTGATATTGTATTGTTTTCTGCCGCCGTAATCGGACAAGAAGGAACGTTGCATTATAACGAACAAAATAATGAGTACTGGATTGAATTATTTTCTAAGAACGGTTATGAATGTGTCGACTTTCTAAGACATAAAATTTGGAATAATACTAAGATTAGTTGGTGGTACAGACAGAATATTTTGATTTTTATTAAAAAGTCGGAAATAAGTAATTCAAGATATGAATTGTTGGTAAACGAACGTAATATCTGTCAAAATACCTATATACATCCAGAATTACTGAAGCATAAATGCCAAAGAATTAATAAGCTAGAAAAGATATTAAATAGTCCATTTCAGATTTTGAAATATTATTTTAATAGAAAAAAAATAGTCTAAAATGAAGCGAGAAGAAAATCTCAGACGCTATGAAAAGGCAGTAAAAGTAACTGTTTCAAATAGTAATTATTTGGTTTACTCCTCTTTTCACGACGAGTTGAGTAGTGCGATTGAAAAATATGCTAGCGGTAGTTTATTAGATATCGGTTGTGGAAACAAACCATACGAATCTTGGATGAATGGGAAAGTGACCGAATATGTAGGCTGCGATATTGTTCAATCGAGTGCAAATAAGGTTGATGTATTGTGCTCCGCGAATAAAATTCCTCTCGAAAATGAAAGATTTGACACGATATTTTCATCACAAACAATAGAACACCTTGAAGATTACCAAGGTATGGTTGACGAGGCATTTCGACTATTGAAAAACGAAGGATATTTTATCCTATCAGGTCCATTTTATTGGCATCTGCACGAAGAACCATATGACTTCTATAGGTTTACGAAGCACGGTTTTAAATATGTTTTAGAAAAATCTGGTTTCGAAGTTTGCGATATTCGTCCGAATGGCGGCGCTTGGGCAACACTCGGTCTAATGATTAATCACACATTTGGATTTTCAAATCCCAGCGCAAATAAAATTGCTAAAGGAATAAAATATATATTCCGAAAACTACGACTACATATTTTGGTAAATAGGATTTTTAGTTACTTGAATTCAAAAGATTTTAATCCAATTAATACCATCAATTATGTTGTTGTTGCAAAGAAAATATAAGATATGAGTGCTTTGTTATCCATAGTAATTCCATGTTATAATCACGGTAAGTATATTCAAGAAACGATAGAAAGTATTGAAAATGCCAAAGGTAAATATGAAGTTGAAATCATCATTGTCGACGATGGATCCACTGATGGCTTGACAATTTCAAAACTGAGCGAGTTAGTAAAGAAAGGTTACTTTGTTTTGTACCAAAAAAATGGAGGATTAGGAAACGCTAGGAATAATGGAATAAAATTAGCAAAAGGTAAATATATATTACCATTAGATAGTGATAACACCGTTCTAGCACCCTATCTTGACGACGCAATAGAGGTGTTAGAAAAAGACCATTTTTATGATATTGTTTACGGAAACGCTATTTATTTTGGTGAAAAGAAGGGTAATTGGATAGTCGGCGAATATAGCTTGCTAAAATTTATCCCCAATAATTACATCGATGCTTGTGCTGTGTATAGAAAATCCGTTTGGGAAAAACTGGGAGGCTATGATGAAAAAATTCCCAAAATGGGTGTTGAGGATTGGGATTTTTGGTTAAATTGTAGCTTCAATGGCTTTCGGTTTTTTTACTTGCAAAAACTATGTTTCAACTATAGAGTTTTAAAGGAATCTATGATACGTTCTTTTTCGGAAAATGACGTAAAATCAGCTAGAAATTATATTGAAACTAAGTATAAAAATCAACTTTCTTTACCTGATTTAGAATATTTTTTCGCAAAAAAAATGTTGATAAATGATTCGTTTTTAACCAACAATTTGTCGGTGAAAAAGATCATTAAAATACTGTATTTGAAAGTATTTTCAAAAGTCAATAAAAATAGATAATCATAGTTTTTAGCGCATTGGTTTCAAAGTCAAAATTTTTGAATAACTAAGAATCTATATAATTTAAAATTTAAATTGCAGTTCATTTCTTATCTAATTTTCGTTAAAACATAATCGAAATAGGTTGGGAAAAGATAAAATTGAAAAAGGGGAATGAAAGTATCATCCATATTATTAGCGAGAACAGATTCCGTCGAATCTTTTGCAATGACCACCAAATGTTTTCAATCTGCTTTGGAGTCAGAACCAGACGTAGAATTCGAGATCATCATTGTCGAATCCAATAAGACGTATTACGAATCTACTTTTATTTATCCCGATTTTGTGAAGGTAATTATTCCGCAAGAGCAATTTAATTTTCATAGATTTTTAAATATCGGAATTCAACATGCCACAGGTGACTTTATTGCGCTGTGCAATAATGATCTAATTTTTCATCAGAATTGGCTTTCTGAAATTTTAAAAATTGCAAATCTTCATCCGAAAATCCTCTCTTTTAGTCCGAACGGAAACATAAACACAAAGTCACAACAAATTGAGTTTCAAATTGGTTACAAAGTAATGCAGCAGATCAAGGGCTGGTGTATTGTAGTTCGACCAAATATTTTTAAAAAGATTGGCATATTAGATGAAACATTTAGCTTTTATTACGCTGATAATGATTACGGAATGACTTTAAAATATTACAATATAAAACACGCACTAGTTTTTAATTCTTATGTCGAACATTTAGAGAAAAAATCGAAACCTAAAACGGAATCAATTCTGAATGAAGCATTTATAAAAAAGTATAATATTCCAGATTATTTGCAAGAGGAGCGATTTCATTATCTCTATTACAACGAAAATTATTTTAAAGATTTTTTGAAACTTCATAATAAATGGGGATCATTTAAGCTTTTATATCGAAAAAATAAAATTGCTGATTTGCTATTGAAATATAATTTAGGATATTTTAATCGCTTCTTTTTAAAGCTTAAATTTTAGTATTTTATCGATTTTCTATTTTTAAAACCAACGAAATTATTATCATAAGTGAAGCTTGAATTAACAATTTTATTTACCTATCGAAACCGAGAATTAGAGCGAGTAAAAATTGCCATGGATTCACTAGTTGCCCAAAGTGACTCAAATTTCACGGTCTTATTTATCGATTATGGCTCCAGTTTATCGCATTCTAAAGCACTACAGAAATTACTAAGCAATTATTCGTTTGTTTCTTATTTTTATTCCTATCATATTGATCAACCTTGGTCGCGAGCAAAAGCGGTAAACATCGGAATTCGATTGGTCAATACACCCTATGTTTTTATATCGGATATTGATATGATTTTTAAACCAAATTTCATTGATGTTATTCAAAAAGCGAAAGATCCAATGGTTTCGGTTTATTTTAAAGTAGGTTTTCTTAACCGATCAGAAAGTAAAAAGAGTCAGCCTTTTGATAATTACAAAATCAGTTTTTCAAGCCAACTTGGAGCGCAGGGATTGTCGCTGTTTCCGATCGAAGCCCTAAAGAAAGTTAGAGGTTTTGATGAGTTTTTACATTTTTGGGGTGCTGAAGATGAAGATATCCACAACCGACTTTTGAAAGCTGGATATCAGGTAACTTTTTATGAAAAGGAAATTCTTTTGTTACATCGTTGGCATCCGACCTATAGAAATTTAGAAAGTGATGCGATAACCAAAGATTTGCAAGTACATTCGATTCCAAAATTGAATCAAGAGTATTTCGCTTACATGCGTGATAAAAAGGCGATTGCTACAAATGGCGAAAATTGGGGAGTCCCAATATTGAAAGCGGAGTACGAAGCATTAATGAGTAAAGATGTTGAACGAGTAATCTTGAATAATAAGGAAAATATATACCTTTTTTTATTTGTTGAGTTACCCCGGCTCAAAGAAGGAATTATTGCGGTCGAGTTTAGAGAAGACCCTTTTCAACATAGCTTAAAATATTTCTTAAAGAAGAAGTTGGGAAAATCAGTTTCGTCTTATATTACCCTGAAAGAAATTAATGATATGTTGTTATTGCATTTGATTTTTTTTTACACAAATCATCAATATTCGTTCACTGTGGGAGCTGATTTAAAATCAATTCAATTGAGGATTAAAAAATAATCAAATCCTTTTTATACTTTTATACTCTGAAACCATCTGAAATGCCAAAAGTAATACTCCTTTCACAGGTGCCTATTCCGTACTCAAAAATTGGAAGCTGGACAACTTTATACAAAAATTACTTAAATGGCAACCATCAAATTGATTATATTGTTTGTAAACCGCCAGAGCAATTTGTAGAAAACGTCAATTATGTTTTGGTACAGAGAAGTCTGATTGAAAAAGTAAGGCTTTTTTTCCATAAAGTGGGTCTTCTTTCCAAGGGTGAGAAATACAATCATTACGTAAGATCCTTGAAAGAGCATATCCAACCAAATGAAAAATATATTATTCAAATTGTAGATAATTTTGGTGTAGTAAAACCACTTGCTGATATGCTTGCAAAAGAAGGAATTAGAAAGCAAGTCTATCTTCAGTTTTTCTATCATGGCTATCCTCCCTTTTTTGGAGATTTTGAAGGAAGATGGCTATTTGAAACTATTGATGAAATGGTGCTTTTGACGCACGCCAGTTATAAAGCACACAAAGAATTTTACAACATTTTACCTTGTAAATTTGCTGTTTTGCACAACGGGATTGACAGCCAGAAATTCTTTAGAGTTGGTCAAAGCGAAAAAAATATTTTAAAAGAGACATTTGGCGCTACGAATAAAACCGTGTTTTTGTGGTGCTCACAGGACCGGCCGAAAAAAGGAATTCATATTGTTTTAGAGGCTTGGAAACGTGTTTATGACCCAAATAAAAATATGGTTCTTTGGATTATTGGTTGTAAACCTAAAGAAGCCATACCTGGTGTTCGATATTTTGGAGAAATGCCTAATGATGAATTGCCGCAGTATTTCCAAGCGTCAGATTGTTATTTATTCCCCGTCCTTTCTAAAGAAGGATTTGGGTTGAGTTTAATTGAGGCACTTCATTGTGGTAATTTTTGTATAGCATCGGCACTTGGCGGTGTTTCCGAAGTGTTACAAAATGGCCAATTGGGACAATTAATAGAGAATCCCCATTTTATTAGTGAATGGGAAAAGGCAATAATTTCGTTTATGGAAACGCCAACACAAAATTTACCATTTGATCCTATATTGTACACTTCGATAAGATGGACGAATGATATGAATCAAATTATTAAAGAATCAAAAAGATCGTTTTATTAATTACCTTTCGCGCTTATTTTATTTTTTACACAATATGAAAACATCAAGTTATACTGGAGCCCTGACAAGTAACTATTTTATTTCATTGTTGTAACGCAACTCATGAAAAACGTAGCTATTATTCCTGCCCGTGGTGGCTCTAAAAGATTGCCAAATAAGAATATTTTGCTCTTTGATGGAATACCTTTATTGGCCCACAGTATTTTGTATGCTCAAAAGAATCTCTCCATCATTGACGACATATTTGTAACAACGGATAGTCCAGAAATCAAGAGAGTAGCTTTAGAATATGGTGCCAAGGTCATAGATAGACCTGACAGTATTTCTGGTGATTTTGAACCAACGATTTCTGCGCTGAAGCATGTCGTTCAATTACTTGAAAATCAGGTTGAAAATGTAATAGTACTGCAAGTTACAAATCCATTAAGGCCAGCAAATTTATTGGCCGAAGCATTTGAAGTATTCCAAAAAAATAATTGTGATAGCCTTTTTTCGGTTACGAGAGATTTTAAGAAGCTAGGGAAAATAATCAACAATAAGTTCTTTCCATTTAATTATGAAATTGGGCAAAGAAGTCAGGATTTGGAACCATTGTACTTTGAAAATGGTTTGTTGTATATTGGTAAATCAAAATTAATACTGAATGACATATTAATTAGTAAAAATGCTTATCCATTTGAAATAAATCACCCTTTCGCTGCTATTGATATAGATACAAAAGATGATTTAGAATACGCTCAATTTATTTTAGAAAACTTAAATAACAAATGAAAAACAAAGATTTAGCCGTTAAGAATTATAAGACCTTTTGTAGCTATGAAGGAAGTCAGTTTATAGCAAGTGAATTTGCATTGGAAATCATTCTTGATTTAACTACAAATTTTAAAGTAAAAAGCATCCTTGAATTAGGATTAGGGATTGGATCAATTTCAGATACAGTCTTACAATTCTCTAAAATTAACAACCACGAAATTACTTATTTTGGAACCGAAAAAAACGAATTCTGTTTACAAGCCTTAAAAGAAAATGTGGCAGATTATGATCGAATTGATTTATATCCGGAACTAAATAAAATTACAAATAAAAAGTTCGATTTAATCATAATAGATGGCTCTGATAATGCTTTGAAAGATATCGTAGATTATTGCAAGAAAAGCACAATTGTGTTTATTGAAGGTGATAGACTGGGACAAACACAAACTGTATTAGAGTTATTTCCGCATCACAAATATGTAGACATCATTACTTTAAATAGAAATAAGCCTTATGCTCATATCGAAAAATGTCATTCTAGCAGTTATGTAGGAGGAGGAAAGCTTATTTTTATTAATCCCACTTTAGCAATGAATTTATTTTGGATGAAAGAAAAATTAGCCACTTTTGCAAAAAGAAAACTTAGAAATTATAATAGTAAATGAATTTATTTATAGAAATTGCTGGCAGAAAGATTGGACCTGATTATCCGCCACTAGTAATAGCTGAAATCGGTATTAATCACGAAGGTTCTTTGAAAGTTGCGAAAGAAATGGTAGACTCCGCGCACAGAGCTGGGGTAGAAGTAGTCAAACATCAAACTCATATTGTAGAAGATGAGATGAGTGGCGCTGCCAAAAAAGTAATTCCTGGAAATGCCCATGTATCTATTTACGAAATCATGGAACGTTGCTCACTAAATGAAGAAGAGGAATTAGAACTAAAAAACTATGTAGAAAGTAAAGGAATGATTTTTATTTCTACGCCATTTTCACGTGAAGCGGCCAATCGTTTAGAACGGATGAACGTAGAAGGCTATAAGATTGGTTCCGGTGAATGCAACAATTATCCGCTATTGGAGCACATTTGTTCCTTTGGAAAGCCCGTCATTTTAAGTACTGGCATGAATACAATAGAGAGTGTAAGCAAAGCCGTCGCTATTTTTGATAAACACAAGGTTCCTGTGGCCTTATTACATACTACCAATTTGTATCCAACTCCCATTCATTTGGTTCGCTTTGGTGCCATGATGCAGTTGCACCGAGCTTTTCCCGATAAAGTTTTTGGATTGAGTGACCATACTTTAAATAATACTGCATGTTTAGGTGCAGTAGCACTTGGTGGAAGTATTTTAGAACGTCATTTTACGGACCATATGCAGCGAACCGGTCCAGATATAGTTTGTAGTATGGACGAAAAAGCTTGTTCTGAGTTAATCACACTTTCCAACGAAATGTGGCAAATGCGTGGTGGTAGCAAAGAACCCGCAAAAGAAGAACAAGTAACCATTGATTTTGCTTTTGCAACCGTTTGTAGTATAGCACCTATAAAAAAAGGAGAAATTTTCACCAAAGAAAATATATGGGTCAAACGACCTGGTACTGGAAAAATTCTGGCAGAACATTTTGAGAGTGTGCTGGGTAAAAGCGCCGCTAGAGACATTGACCACGATGAGCAACTCACATTTGAAGACATCATTAATGCAGAGACTGTCTGATTTAAATGCTCTGTTTGTGCATCAAAAAAGATTTTTTAACGCGACATCTCGTTATGTATAGCAAGTCTATTGTAACCCTAATGTTTTTTCAACATACCGAAATATCGAGATGCGAAAGTATCGAGTTTGTTATCAGTATTGGAAACGATTGTGGTATTTTTGATTGAACCAATAAAACGATCAATCATTTTTGTATTAATAAAACAGCATTAAAAAAATAAATTGCCGTTTTTACTACCTTTTCTTAATTATTATAATACATGAAAAAAGTGCTATTCTTAACGGGAACCAGAGCCGATTTCGGAAAAATAAAATCGCTTATTTCAATTTTGGATACGCATTCCGATTTTGAAGTATTTGTTTTTGTAACTGGCATGCATTTGCAAAAAGGGTATGGATACACCGTTATTGAAATTGAACGTTGTAATTTTAAAAATGTGCACACGTTTGAAAATCATACACATGAAACGACAATGGATTTGACTTTGGCGAAGACCATTGAAGGTCTTTCGAGTTATGTTAGCAAAATTGCTCCAGATTTGATTGTCGTTCATGGTGATCGTGCAGAAACTTTGGCAGGCGCAATTGTAGGATCGCTTAATAATATTTTTGTTGCCCATATTGAAGGTGGAGAGTTGTCGGGTACTGTGGATGAATTAATTCGGCATAGTGTGAGTAAGTTGAGTCACATTCATTTTGTCTCCAATGTTGAAGCTAAGAAGCGATTACTTCAAATGGGAGAAATAAAGTCTTCCATATACACAATTGGTTCTCCAGATATTGATATTATGTTTTCGGAGGATTTGCCTAATCTAGAAACTTCGAAAGCGTATTATGAGATTGACTTTGATCAGTTTGCTATTGCTATGTTTCATCCCGTAACTACTGAAGCGAAATATATGAAAGAATATGCGGAAAATTTTGTTTCCGCATTAGAAAATGACCATCATAATTATGTGATTATTTACCCTAATAATGATTTGGGAAGTCAGTTTATCATAAACTGCTATGAGAGGCTAAAAACAAATTCTAGATTCAGAGTATTTCCTTCTTTGCGATTTGAGTATTTTCTTACTTTACTGAAGAACAGTCAATTTATCATCGGAAATAGCAGTGCAGGTATTCGAGAAGCTCCTTATTATGGAATTCCAATTATCAATATTGGTACAAGACAACAGAATAGGTCGATTCATGCAGATATAATTAATACAGATTACGAAGTAAAAAGTATTCAAAAAGTTTTAAAATCGATAGATTTGCACGAAATTCAAACTGCTAAATCCGATTTTGGATTTGGAAACAGTGCTGAATTATTTATCAATACTCTTATTGAAAAAAGCTTTTGGGAATTGAACCACCAAAAACAATTTCGAGATATTTAGATCAAATGGTTTTGATAGTGTTAAGATAGTTAGTTTATAGATTTAGAATGGATCGAAAAAAGATTTTTGTTTTATTACCTGATGGCATTGGGCTTAGGAATTTTGCGTATTCTAATTTTAATAATATAGGGGTTGAACAAGGGTTTGAAGTAATATATTGGAATAACACACCATTTGAATTGCATGACTTAGGCTTTCAGGAAATTAAAATCACCTATGCGAAAACGCATCCGTTAACCGATACTTTTAAAAACGCCCGAAAACAAATCGAACTCTTTTTAAATACGAAAAAAACGAACGATCCTGCGTACGAAAATTACAATTTTCCCTTTTCCTACAAAAATATTAAAGACGCTGCCAAGAGTATCGCCATACAAATCGTGAAAGTTCTCTATCGTTCTGAGAATGGATTGCGAAAATTGAGAGCCTTGATTAAGAAGAAAGAACGCAAGACCGCCTATTACAGAAACTGCATAGAGACTTTAAAAAGAGAAAAACCCGCGTTAGTTTTTTGCACCAATCAAAGACCTCTTTTAGCTATTGCACCTCTTTTAGCGGCTCAAGATTTAGGCATACCAACAGCCATATTCATTTTCTCATGGGATAATTTGCCCAAAGCAACAATGGTTGTAGAAAGCGATTATTATTTTGTTTGGAGCCAAAACATGAAAAAGGAATTGTTGTGCTATTATCCCTATATTGAAGCATCAAAAATTTTTGTAACCGGCACGCCCCAGTTTGAATCTCATTTTGATAAAAGCAAGATTTTTTCGAGAGAAGTGTTTTTTAAACAACATGATTTAGACTTACAAAAAAAATACATTTGCTATTCGGGAGATGATATTACTACAAGCCCTGACGACCATCAATATCTGGAAGATGTCGCCAAAGCGGTTATTCAATTGAATATCGAAGGAAATAATTTAGGAATTATTTTCAGACGCTGCCCCGTAGACTTTTCCTCTCGCTATGATGCTGTACTTGAAAAATACCAAGAAGTTATTGTTCCTAT
>CALQJH020000025.1 GCA_943330835.2 Candidatus Kuenenia stuttgartensis | reverse complement strand
TTGTCTGGAATCAGACCTGATGATTTATTGGAGATTGTTATTAAATCTTTGGTTAACAGAAACAATAATATTGATGTTAATGCAATTGAAGATGTTATTGCAGGAGCTGCAAACCAATCAGGAGAAGATAATAGAAATGTGGCTCGTATGGCTTTATTAATTGCCGGATTACCTACAACTATTGCAGGAAATACAGTTAACCGACTTTGTGCAAGTGGTCTCCAGGCCATAATGGATAGTGCCAGAACAATTGCCTGCGGCGACGCTCAACTCATGATTGCCTGTGGTGTTGAAAGCATGAGCAGGGCTCCATTTGTAATGCCAAAAGCAACAAGCGCCTTTGATCGAAATGCACAAATTTATGATACAACAATGGGCTGGCGGTTCATTAATAGGAAATTAGCAGAAGAATACTTTCCTTATGCTATGGGAGAGACTGCCGAAAATGTTGCCAAACAATGGAACATCAGCAGGCATGCGCAGGATGAATTTGCCTTAGAAAGTCAACAGAAATATGAGAAAGCACATAAAGAACAAAAGTTTAAGGATGAAATTATTCCTGTACAAGTTCAAGTAGGCAAAGAATCATTTGATTTTGACAAGGACGAGCATCCAAGGTTATCCAATCTTGAAAAATTAACTCAATTAAAACCTGCATTCATTAAAGACGGAACCGTAACAGCTGGAAATAGTAGTGGCATAAATGATGGTGCTGCAGCAATGCTTTTAGCAAGCGAAGCAGCTGTAAAAAAATTCGGATTAAAACCATTGGCTAAAATAAAAAGCATGGCGGTTGCCGGTGTAGAACCAGCTGTTATGGGAATTGGTCCATTACCTGCTACCAATAAAGCACTAAAGCGTGCAGGCATATCAGTTAGTGACCTTGATTTAATCGAATTAAATGAGGCATTTGCTTCTCAAAGTATTGCTTGTATTCATGACTTAGGATTGGATCTTGAAAAAGTAAATGTTAATGGCGGGGCTATTGCACTTGGGCATCCATTGGGTTGTAGCGGTGTAAGAATTTCCACAACTTTAATTCATGAAATGAAAAGAAGAAAAAGCAAATACGGTTTAGCTACAATGTGCGTTGGCGTTGGCCAGGGTGCTGCAATTATTTTTGAAGGAATTTAATTCGATTGTAATGCCGCTATCAATTTATCGATAGCTACATTTTCCTGATTCCCGGTAGCTAAATTTTTAATGATACAATTATTTTCTACCATTTCTTTGCTTCCGATGATGATGGCATAAGCAATGTTTTTCTTTTCAGCATATTTAAATTGCTTATCCATTTTAGCCGGCTCATGAAACATTTCACAGGCGATACCTGACTGGCGAATTTGTTGCATCACCTCATAAGCCACCAGACTTTCTTTTTCGCCCATATTAAAAAACAATGCCTTTGTACTTACCTGTAAATCTTTAGGGAAAAGTTGTAATTCTTCGATGACATCATAAATTCTGTCTACGCCAAAACTAATGCCAACACCTGGAATATTCGGAACGCCAAATAAACCTGTCAAATTATCGTATCTGCCACCACCACCAATACTTCCCATTTGAACTGTGGCAGGCGCCTTAACTTCAAAAATAGAACCCGTATAATAATTCAATCCCCTTGCCAAGGTGAAATCTATATCAATATTAACTTTCGATGCATTGTCAATAATAAATTTTAATTCCGAATTACCTTCAGCAGCCTGACTATTTTTTCCTAAAATTTCTGCTACGAGTTGAAGCTTTTCCTGATTACTGCCAGTGATATTTAAATAGGATTGGATGATTTGAATTTGAACGTCGTTTATCCCTTTCTGTTGTAATTCAATCATTACTTTTTCAAGGCCAATCTTGTCCAATTTATCAATGGCTATCGTGATTGTTGTAAGCAAATCAATGCTGCCACATTGCTCTGCCAGGGCCGCTAATATTTTTCTGCTATTTATTTTTAACCTGTAATCACCGAGTCCCAGTTTAGAAAAAACTTCGTGATATATATTTGCCAATTCAATTTCATTCATCAAAGCCGTACTTCCAACAACATCAGCGTCACACTGTGTAAACTCTCTGTACCTTCCTTTCTGGGGCCTGTCTGCGCGCCATACCGGCTGAATCTGATAGCGTTTGTATGGAAACGTTAGTTGTCCGTGATTCATTGCTACGTATCTTGCAAATGGAATCGTAAGATCGTATTTCAATGCCCGTTCTGTTAGTAAGCTGCTATTTTTCCCTTCCAGTAATTTTTCAAAACCTTCTTTTGCCTTGTCCTGATTTTTGGGATCATTCAACCCATTGTTCAATATTTTAAAAATAAGCCTGTCCCCCTCTTCGCCATATTTTCCCATCAACGTTTCAAGATTTTCCATGGCAGGAGTTTCCAATGGCTGAAATCCATATAATTCAAAAACATGCTTGATTGTTCCTAAAATATAATTACGTTTTCTAACCGTTTCGGCAGAAAAATCTCTTGTTCCCTGAGGGATGCTTGGTTTAGACATGAAGTCTGTTGTTTTATTTATTTTCTGAATATTTTTTAATAATTACATCGCATGTCCGGTCGATTAAATCAAATACTTCCACATAACCATCTTCCTTCCCATACCATGGATCTGGCACATTACGACACTCCCCTGGATATAATTCATCTAAAAATAAGGAAGTCTTTGTTTCATCATAATCTTTTCCTCCGATTTCTTTCATATAAGCCAATACATCATTTGCCATTGCATAAATTCTATCGAATTGATTAAAGTCTATTTTAGTTAACTGTCTCGATTTTTGACCACGAATATCAATGCCATTAGATAAGGATACTTTTTGGCTCAAATGATGAGGATGTTCTCCATTATATAACCCGTTTGTACCAGCGCTGTCTACAACCCAATTTAGTCCAGCCAATTGAGCTTTATACTTCAAAACACCTTCTGCAATGGGACTTCTGCAAATATTGCCTAAGCAAACCATTAATATTTTCATGCTACTATGTTTATTAATCCATTCATACCAAAAGTATTTGCTTCGTATTCATCCTGAAAGAAAAGAGAATTATCTTTTGGCATTTAATGTTGCAAATATAAATATTAGTTTAACCCTAACAGTTAACTCAGGAACTTTGTTGATTTCTACAATATATTAACAACATCAGGTTGAATAATGGACGATAAAAGAAAAATCGACCAATAATCTTGTTAAATTGCATTTGAAAATAAATACAAAATATGCCAACATCAAATAATGATCATGATTCTTTAAGCCGTCGCGACAAAGGATTCATTCGTATGCGAAGTATTATGGATTATGGCATGGGCTTAATGTGGACGGGCATGGGTATCTTTCTTGTCTTTATAAAATTATTTAATAGCGGACTGGAATCAAGATTTGATGACCCTGCCATGAAAACTTTTGGAGGTGTTTGCATTTTATACGGCGCATTCAGAATTTACAGGGGTTATAAAAAAAATTATTGGAGAGAAAGATGAGAACTGAAAAATTAATTACTGCATTTTTTATATTGATTTTGTTCTTTACTTCAGGATGTAAATCCAGTAAACCAAAAATCAGTGATACGCCGACCAATGGCACTATTTATATTAGTGTGGATGAATCCTTCAGGCCTGTCATTGAGGAGCAAATAAAAATGTATGAGCAGTCATATCCTAATACGCATATCATTGCCTCTTATAAATCTGAAGCAGCTTGTTTCAGAGATTTCTTCAAAGACAGTACAAATCGTCTGGTTATAGTTGGCCGTGGATTAAATGCCAAAGAAGAGCATTTCATGATTGATTCTCTTGGTTACAATCCCGGTTGCAATGCGATTGCGTCGGATGCCGTTACGCTTATTCTTAATAATAAAAATTCAGACACCCTTTTCACTTTAGCAGATTTAAAAAATCAACTGCAAGGAAAAGCGAAACAAAACAAAGTATTCGTATTTGATGGATTAAATGCTACGAGTACAATAAGCTATATCAAAGACTCCATTTTGCACAACCAGCATTATGATACTGCCGTTGTAAAAGCCGCAAAAAATAGCAGGGAAGTTATCGACTATGTATCTACTCATGAAAATGCTATTGGATTTGTTGGCATCAGCTGGATTGGGAATCCTGAAGACTCTTCACAAGTAAGACTATTAAAACAAGTAAAAATGGGTTATGTGAGATGTGATGTTTGTGAAGATGCCCCATATGTAAAACCCATGCAACAAAGTATGCTCACCAGAAGATATCCATTAGTAAGAGGATTATATTATATCATTAAAGAAAATTATAGCGGATTAGGAAGTGGGTTTGTCTCTTTTTTAAAATTCGAAAGAGGACAATTAATTTTCAAACGATCTTATCTTGGTCCTGTTATGGATTTTAATACCAGAAATGTTCAGCTAAATCAAAGATTACCTAAAAATTAAGCAAAGCATTAACGGTTTGTTATCTATTTTTATGGTTTGAAAAGAGAATGAAAATAAAATATTGAATATGATTACATTATTAAGAATATCGTTAGTGATTATTGGATTAACCACAATCACCAGCTTGAACGCTCAAACCATTGATCAAGGAAAGCAGTTTTTATATTATGAAAGATACAAGAGCGCAAAAGAGGTTTTTCAAAAACTATTAACTACTGATCCCAACAATGACGAGGCTGCCTATTGGCTTGGCCAAACGATGATTTTGCCAGATGATAGAACTTCAAAAGATATCGCCGATGCAAAAGCATTGTATCAATCGAAACTTGCCAGTTCAAATAGTAATTTATTAGTAGCAGGTATTGGTCATATTGAATTAATCGAAGGCAAAATTCAAGATGCAAGAAATCATTTTGAAGCTGCTATTTCTTTGAGTCAGGGGAAAAGTATTTCCGTATTGAATGCTATAGGATTTGCAAATGGAAATCCGGATACTAAAAATGGTGACCCTGTTTATGCTATTGAAAAATTAAAGCAGGCAACACAGCTAAAGAAATTCAACGATTTGGATGTGTTGGTTAATCTTGGAGATGCTTATAGAAAAAATGGAGATGGGGGAAATGCTATTTTGTCTTACCAGGCTGCATTAGCCATCAATCCCAAATATGCCAGAGCCAATTATAGAATTGGACGTATTTATCAATCACAAGGAAGATCACAAGAGTCTATTTTTATGGAATATTACAATAATGCTATTGCCAGTGACCCTTCATATGCTCCAGTTTATCTGACATTATTTACCTTTCATTATGAAACAAATGTGCCTATAGCTGCGGAATATTTCAACAAATGGATTGCCAATTCTGATGAAGATGAAAAGACATGTTTTTACCGCGCTTCTATGAAATATGCTGAAGGATTATTTATGGAGGCCATTAGTAAATGTAATGAATGCATCGCTGCTGGTGGAGAAAATCCTTACCCCAATCTATTTGGATTAAAAGCTAATGCCTATAACAAACTAAAAGATTCCATCAAAGTAATTGAAAGCTATACCGAATATTTCAAGCGTCAGATTGTAGATAAAATTGTACCAGCCGATTATGTTGAATTTGCAAAAAACTTATTAAAAATCCCTGGCAATGAAACACAGGCAGGATTACTCATAGACAAAGCTGTAGCATTAGATTCAATTGAATCCAACAAAGTATCTTATATCAAATCTATCGCAGCAATTTATGATGGGCAGAAAAAATATAAAGATGCTGCGCAATGGTACATGAAAATTATTGCGACTAAAAGAAATCCAGGAAAAGTAGATTTATATAATGCCGGCTACAGTTTCTTTAGAAGTGCTGTTTATGATACTGCGATAGTAGTTTTCAATATGTATGCACAAAAATTTCCAGAAGACATTTTTGGCCACTATATGATTGCAAAATCAAATGCTGCGATTGATACAACTGGAAACTTAGGATTGGCTGTTCCTTTTTATTTAAAAGCAATTGAAATTGGAGAAAAAGAAGCAGATAAAACTAAAGTCAAAGATAAATTGATGGGCTCTTATCAATATTTGATTGAGTATTATTACAACAAGATGAAAGACCAGGCGAATGCACTTATCTATGTAGACAAGGCCATGGCATTAGATCCTACTGATACACAAATGATTACTAATAAGGATTTCATTATGAAAAACGATCCGAAAAATCCTCCGAAAAAAGCACCAGCGACAAAACCGGCAACAAAGCCTTAACTAAAAATATCAGTAATAAAAAATGGCTACTCAAACGAGTAGCCATTTTTTATGTATTGCCTTTGTTGGTCTTATTTGCCTTTGTTGGTCTTATGACCAATAAAGAGTTAATGACTCTTATTGCCTTTTTTGGTCTTATGACCATTAAATAGTTAATGACTCTAGGATTATATTTTTACTTATTCTTGTTGGTGAAAACACCAACAAGAGCTCAGCTCTGATTATGGGAATATTCCAAGTTCCAAATAACTAGTTGCAACTTTATTAATCGCGCTTACATAAGCTGCAGTACGCATATCAGGTATCCCCGGATTTTCTTTCCAGATATCCATAATTTCTCTTGTAGCACTGATCATTGTTTCTTCCAAACCACTATGAACCAAATCCTGTTCATCCGGACCATGCATGATAAATTTACGCTCATGATCTTCTACCCTTTTTCCAGTCAACTCTTCAATCTGACCAAGTATATGGGTGTTTAAATTTTCTGTAAAACGTTTTTCCATACGACCATAACGTACATGGCTAAGGTTTTTCAACCACTCAAAATAACTTACGGTAACACCTCCTGCATTCAGATACATATCAGGCACACACAATATGCCTTTTTGCGTAAATACTTCATCAGCTTCAGGCGTACATGGACCATTCGCAGCTTCCCCAATTATTTTTGCTTTTACTCTTGGGGCATTTTCTCCATTGATTACATTCTCTAGTGCAGCTGGAATTAAAATATCGCATTCCAATTCTAGTGCATCAGAATTTTTAGCCAAATTGGTAGCACCAGGAAAATTCAATATTGACCCTGTTTTTTTTCTGTGTTGAAAAACTTCATCTTCATTTAATCCGTCAGCATTATAAATAGCGCCTTCAAACTCAGCAAGAGCAATCACTTTCGCGCCCGCTTCTCTGAAAAATTTTGCAGAATGATAGCCCACATTTCCTAATCCTTGAACCACAACAGTCTTTTCTTTTATTCCAACAGAGAGACCCAGTTTTTTCATGATATCTTCCATATTACATACTTCGCGAATACCGAAAAACACACCTAAACCCGTTGCTTCCGTTCTGCCACGAACACCACCTTGTGTTACAGGCTTTCCCGTTACACAACCAGCGGCATCAATTTCTCCTGGTTTCAATGAAGCATAAGTATCTACAATCCAAGCCATTTCTCTTGGGCCTGTTCCATAATCCGGAGCAGGCACATCAATACCAGGACCAATAAAATTTTTCTTTACTAACTCTGCTGTATAACGACGAGTGATTTTTTCCAGTTCATAAGTAGAATAGTTGCGAGGATTGATTTTAATCCCGCCTTTACCACCACCGAAAGGAACATTTACAATCGCACATTTGTAAGTCATTAAAGACGCCAATGCCATTACTTCATCCTGGTTCACTTCGTCACTAAAACGAATACCTCCTTTACAAGGAGTTTTGTGCTGACTATGTTGAACACGATACGCTTCGATAACTTCAATCTTTCCATTATCGAGCTTTACTGGGAAACGCATTTGATAAACGCTATTACAAGCCTTTATTTGTTCTAAAATGCCGAGATCCCATTTTGTAAATTTTGATGCTTTGTCGAAGCTTTTTTCTACACTTTGAAAAAAACTGTAGTGTTGATTTGTTGACATATTTTAGGTTTTTATTTTAATGAGGGTAATACTTACTTTATGGAATGTTCTTTTTCTAATTTATGAATCTTTCTATCAATCATAAAAACATACATAAACAAGCCAGTTAGAATGGTTAAACAAACAGCCACGACCGTGTAAATTTTTCCGTTGCTGCGCATGACATCTGCCATCTCTACTTTGTCTTGAGCCGAAGCTATAAATGAACAACACAATCCCAATAGTATAAGTAATAATCTATTCATTGATTATATTTTTATTTTTAATTAAATCTATTTTAATTTTTAAAGTGGCGATCCAAACACCTAGTAAGGTCCACCCTATTATCGCAGGATAAAAAACCATTCTCATGGCGCCATCTAAATCGTTTCTGTCCAAAGCAGGATTACCACTATCACTTCCTGGTGCGCCGGGGTGCAGGCTTCCTACTAATCTTGGTATAATCCATATACTTGGAAATAACATGGCAAAAGCAAAAATATTATACACCGCACTAACCCTTGCTCTTTTGTCGATGTCGGTAAAGGATCCTCTCAATACAAAATAGGCGCCATAAATAAGTAGTGCAATTGCTGCTCCAATTAATTTAGGTTCTTTCAATACACTTCCTAAAGATTGCCCCTGATCAGTGAGCCAGGTAACATTAACCCATAACACTCCGGTGAGATAACCAAGAATGCCAAACAAGCAGCCAACTGCAGCAAAGTTGGTAGCATAAACATCATTACGATAATTGAAGTCTTTTAAGTATTTAATGCTGTAAACAAAACTTATGAGGAATAAGATCATCATGCCAAACCACATACAAACATGGAAGTATAAATTGCGGATGGTTTCATTTAAAATAGGCAGCTTGGGAACATCAAGCAATAGTCCTGCGGTTATGGTATAGACCAATAATAAAAAGGATAATATTTTCCACCAGTTTTTATACACCAATCGGGGTATTTATTTAAGTGGCGCAAAGTTAAGGAGAAGTGTACCACACCATAAAAAATAATATTCAAATTTTGGATGTATTTGTCACTTTAATCTTTCCACAAATAAGGAAATAATACAATAGCGAGGACCATGACCAAGATGTCCATCAGCGCAGTCAGCCCTACTAACTGGGTAAGAGCGCCTTCTCTGAAAACCTCTGCAAACGCTGCTTTGCTCAATTTCATTAACAGCATCAACTGGGGAAGAATTACAGGAAATCCCAGAATAGCGATCAGGGCTGCATTTTGTTGAGCTTTAGCTGCAATAGCACTCATTAGTGTAAATACGAGACTTATTCCTGTTCCCCCGAGTAAAACGATTCCCAGGAATTGTAAAGTATTGATGGTTGGATTCCCAAGAAATAAGAAAAAAAGCATCAAACTAATGACGCTCATGAATAACATTAAAAACACATTGAATATCAATTTACCGAGAATAAATTGAACAGGGCTAGAAATGGAATAAAAATAAAGCATTCTTCCCTTGTTTTCCTGCAAAAAGCTCTTTGCTACAGCATTTACACAAACAAACAGTTGAATTACCCAGAAAAGACTATTCCATATTTGAGCATCGGGACTTTCAGGTAAAGAGAGATAAATTAGAAAAATGGTAGATGCTATATATAATAATATCCCATAAAAAGTATGTTTCTGCCTGAATTCAAGCAGAATATCTTTTTTCAATAATGCCAATACCTGGTTATTCATTTATGCAAAGTAATGAAAAACGGAATTAGAAAAGAGGGATTAAAATATAAAAATGGTGATTTGAAAGAGATTTATCGTCAGCTTTCAAATCACCAAATAATCTAATCGTATTAATATTTCAATACTCTTGTTGTCTTCACATCCTTCCCTTGTCTTACTTCGATAAAGTAGGCACCCGCTTTCAACGCTGAACCTAAGCTCAAAGTTTGATTTGGTGCAACCTTCACCGATTGGATGAATCTGCCCTGGATATCCAATACTCTTGCTGTTACTTCTTCCTTACCTGCTGTTAACACCTGTAAGTTGAAGTTGCTTGTTGTTGGATTCGGGAACACTTTCACACTCATTGACTCGGCTGGCGTAGTTACTGGAGCTTTGCTTACTGGTATGTTGTTCGTGATAATAGGACAACCTGTCTTCGCTACATTTGATAGTTTAGCGGCTTTGTTTGCTCCTGTTCCACAAGCAGAAGTATACGCTACTTTAATCGTATCACCTGCGCCTGCTACTGCATTGCTCGTATATCTTACCTTAATGACATGTGAGTTTACATTGCCTGAATCCAAGGTTCCTGTTGAACCTACTGGGCCTGCTGGTAATGTCCATAACCAACCTGTTGTTGCTGGTGCTGTTGCGCTCGCAGATGTTGTTGCTGGGGCAGTATAACGGTATACTCTCGCTCCACATACATCACTTACCAATGCCATGGTGATACTTGCTGGTATTGGTGCTGCTAATAACGCATTTGACAACTTCGCTGTCTTTTTCAAACTATTACCACATGATGATGTATACGATACTCGTACACTATCTCCTGTTCCTGCACCTGCGTTACTGGTAAACGTTACCGTTATCACTTGTGAATTTACATCCCCTGAATCAATAAATGCATTGTTACCCAATGTACCGGTGAATGACCAGAACCAACCTGTTGGAGCAGCTAAGGTTGCTGTTGCAGATGGAACTGTTGATGGTGCAGCATATCTGTATTTTCTTGCTCCACACACATTTGTTTCTATCGCTGTAATCGTTAGTGATGTTGGAGCTACTGGTACCGCTGTTGCCACATTCGTCAACTTAGCTTTCGCATTCGCGCCATTACCACATGCTGAAGTGTACCGTAATCTTACGCTATCTCCAACGCCGCCTGCTAGATTACTTGTATAACTCACTACGATTACTTTTGAATCTACATCTCCTGAATCTATATGTGCATTGTTGCCCAATGTCGTATTTGTGAATGACCATAACCAACCTGTCGCTGCTGTTGCTGTAGCTGTGGCTACTGGCAAGGTCGCTGGTGCTGCATAACGATATACTTTCGCGCCACATACACTTGGTGTAACGGCTGTAATCGTAATCGCTGTTGGTGCTATTGGTGCTGTGATGGCTGCATTTGATAACTTAGACGCTTTTACAGGACTATTACCACAACTTGATGTGTAATACAACTTCACGCTATCGCCTACTCCTGCAGCACTATTCATTGTGTAATGCATCACTATCTTTTGTGAGTTCACATCTCCTGAATCGATCACGGCGTTATCGCCCAATGCACCTTTGAATGACCATACATAACCCGTTGCAGGAGCAGCCTTTGCTGTTGCTGCTGGTAAATTTGGTGCTGCATAACGATATACTCTGTTACCACACACATTCGTTGTAATAGCTGTAATCGCAATAGATCCTGGAATTAACGGTGCAGTGCTTACCACGTTCGTCAACTTAGCTGCTTTATTCAAACTATTACCACATAATGAACTATACGCTACTCTTACGCTATCACCTGTTGCAGCTGCTAAAAGACTCGTATAACTTACCACTATTACTTGTGAATGCACATCTCCTGAATCTATTACTGCATTTGCACCTAAGCCGGTAAACGACCATACATAACCGGTAACAGGTGCTAAAAGTGCTGTCCCTGTTGCCAATAATTGTGTTATTGTTGGTGCTGCATAACGATATACTTTCACACCGCATACATTTGATGCTACTGCTGTAATCAGAAGCGTTGCTGGTGCTACTGGCACTCCTAATGCTGCATTGCTCAACTTAAAGCCCTTTGTTGCACTGTTGCCACAACCCGACCATGCTCTTACTCTGATACTGTCGCCTATTATCGCAGCTTTATTCGATGCATACATTACGCGGATTGTTCTTGAACTTGTAGCATCTCCTGAATCTACTGTTGCTCCGGATACCCCACCAACTGATGCTGGTAACGTCCATGCATAACCGTATGCATTCGCAACTGCAGTAGTTACCGTGTAACGATATACTCTTTGTCCGCAGATATTACTTACCAAAGTTTGTGTTATCCCAGCTGGTGCGCCTGGTGTTAAAGTGTTTATAGTCAATACCAACGTAGCTACTGAATCGCAACCCGCTGCATTGGTGATCGTACGTACATACGTTCCCGCTACTGAATAAGTTCCTCCATTCCAATAGTATGGCAATGAACTAGAACATGCTGCTGCATTGGTTGTGCTGCTTGTTG
>CALQJH020000024.1 GCA_943330835.2 Candidatus Kuenenia stuttgartensis | reverse complement strand
AGTTGACTACAAAAGCAACGCTTCCGACATTTAAAGCAGGTGATAATATCACAGTGAATTATAAGATTCAAGAGGGTAACAAAGAGCGTATCCAAAGTTTCAAAGGTGATGTGATCAAGCGTCAGGGAACTGGTGCAACAGCAACATTCACTGTTAGAAAAATAAGTGATGGTATTGGCGTTGAAAGACTTTTCCCAGCTTTCTCTCCAAATATCGAGAGTATTGTACTTAACAAAGTGGGTCGTGTTAGACGTGCTAAGCTTTATTTCCTTCGTGAAAGAAGCGGTAAGAGCGCTCGTATTAAAGAAAAAAGAATGGCGGTGGGTGCTAAGAAGAAATAAGCTGCCCTCATTATCAATACTATTTGCAAAAGCGAGAATCAATGATTTTCGCTTTTGCTTTTTATTTGTATTCTCCCCATCAAAAATTCATTCCATTTTTAACTTTCTTACACCTATTAAGTATCACTAATGATATTTTTTCAATTATCTTTGTGCTTCAAATTTTTAATTATGTCACACTTATTTAGCAATTCAACATTATTATTGTCAATGCCAGGCGGCGGCGAGTGGTTACTAGTTTTATTGGCAGTACTTTTATTTTTTGGCGGTAAAAAAATACCCGAATTAATGAGAGGCGTTGGTCGTGGCGTTCGTGAATTTAACGACGCAAAAAACACCGTTAAAAGTGAAATTGAAACAGGAATGGGTGAAAAAGATAAAGATCAGGAAATTAAAGAATTGAAACAACAGTTAACCCAAAAGGAAGAAACAAGTAAATAATTTATATTGCTGCATTTAGCACAATACGGCTGAAGTACTCTTTATATTGAAATGGAATTATCTCCTGATTGATGAAGACTACTACAGCCTATTTTTTTACAAAAAAATTACCGCTCATTTTTGTTTACCAACATTCGTACATACCATCAAAACTTATTATCAAATACAGCTTCCTGCGAAGAAGCTGTGCAATACTATCTACAAAACATATCCAATAACCAGCACTTAAACGCTTTTGTAGAAGTATACACAGAAGAAGCCATGCAAACTGCGAAAAGATTAGATGAGAAAAGAAAGTCTGGCGCACCCATCAAAAAGCTTCATGGAGTAGTTATTGCGCTAAAAGATGTCATCTGCTACAAAGATCATAAAGTCACTGCCGGCTCAGCCATTCTCAAAGATTTCGTCTCTATGTACAATGCTACAGCGGTTCAATATTTATTGGATGAAGAAGCCATCATTATCGGCTCCTGCAATTGCGATGAATTTGCAATGGGCAGTAGTAATGAGAATTCTGTTTATGGACCTACATTAAATGCCATTGATAATAGCAAGGTTCCGGGTGGATCTTCTGGCGGTAGTGCTGTTGCGGTGCAGGCAAACCTTTGTATGGTTAGCTTAGGAAGCGATACAGGCGGCTCTGTAAGGCAGCCCGCAGATTTTTGTGGGATAGTTGGTCTTAAACCCAGCTACGGAAAGATTTCAAGATATGGACTCATTGCCTATGCTTCCTCTTTTGACCAGATTGGCATTTTTGGAAAAACAGTAAAAGATGTTGCCTTGGTATTAGAAGTCATTGGTAAGAATGATGACTTTGATAGCACGATGGATGAAACATCTACATTTAATAATGTTGACCAATTATCAAACCCAGCAAATAAAAAATATACTATTGCCATTTTCAAACAAGTCATGGATCATATTTCTCTTGATAAAGAAATAGCGAACGCCATTCAAAAAGTATTAGAACATTTAAAAGCACAGGGCCATCATATTGTCGAAATCGACTTTAATTTATTGGATTACATCGTACCCACTTATTATGTATTGACAGCAGCCGAAGCCAGTAGTAATCTGTCGCGTTATGATGGGATAAGATACGGGCATCGAAGAAATGAAACGGTGAAAGACTTAAATGATTTTTATACTAAAAATAGAACGGAAGGATTTGGTAAAGAAGTAAAACGCAGAATCATGCTGGGGAATTTTGTGCTTAGCAGCGGATATTATGATGCTTATTACAGCAAAGCGCAGCAAGTAAGAACACTACTTTTGGAACAAACGGAACATCTCTTTAAAACTTGTGATGCGATCATTATGCCAACAAGTCCGACAACCGCATTTGCCATCGGAGAAAAAAAGAAAGACACTATAGCCATGTACCTTGCAGATATTTTTACTGTATTTGCTAATTTAACCGGACTTCCTGCGATAGCACTCCCCCTTTTTAAACACAGCAATGGCCTGCCTTTTGGCGTTCAACTATTAACTCCGCAAAAGGATGAACTCACCTTATTGCAATTGTCTGAAATGCTACAATCAAATTCAGAAGCAATCATTTAATGAACAGAAGTTTATTCATATTAATGTTCATCTTGGTTTCAAATTGGAGCTATGCCGAACAGCATAATTCTTTCCATTACAAATTTGATACAGCATCAAGAGATACTATAAAAAATAAAGAATTTTTAGAAGATAGTTTGATTAGTGCGATCATTGAAACAACCAGCAAACCTCAGCAAGAAAAAGTTCAGTTCTTAAGCGAATTAACAAAATATGGATTCAAAAATTTATTCAATAAATTCAACTACAACCCTGATCAACCCTATTCTTCTCAAGTGAATCCAAATGCAGAGCTTTACATGAGGGATTATTTAAAAAAACATAGTAGTCAGCTGGTAAAAATGAAAAGTTATGCAGCGCCTTATTTTGATTTGATAGACCAAATTTTTTCACAGTATGGATTGCCAAAAGAATTAAAATATCTCGCTGTTATTGAAAGCAGTTTGAAAACAAGCGCCACAAGTTGGGTAGGTGCTGCTGGACCTTGGCAGTTTATGCCCGAAACCGCAAAAAATCATGGATTAAAAATAGGGCGATACAATGATGAACGTAGAGATTATTTTAAAAGCACCAATGCTGCCGCACGTTTTTTATTAAAGCTCTATAAAGACTTGCATGACTGGCTTTTGGTTATTGCTGCTTACAATGGAGGTCCTGGAAGAGTATATAGCGCCATTCAAAAAAGTGGGAGCAGGGATTTTTGGAATTTGCAATATTATTTACCTCTTGAAAGCAGAAACCATGTAAAGAAATTCATTGCTACACATTATGTAATGGAAGCAAAAAATATAGAATTTAATAACGAAACTAAAAACAACAGCAGCAATAATTTAACTGAAATAGAGTTAGCAAATGCTGACAGCTTAAGAGTTTCAGGTAAGTATATTTCCAAAGTGATTATAAAAAATATTGGAATAGACCATACCTTATTTCAAAAATACAATCCTGATTTTGATAAAATTCTTTCTAAAGTTGGCGAATACATAATGGTTTTACCTGCGGATAAAATGAAACTATTTCAATCCCATAAGTACGACATTCTTAATGAATGTGTGCAGCTGGTATTAAGTGGAGATCATATGTAATGATGACTATAATTTCAGGCGTGGCCGGAACCAAGAGGCAGGCCTAAATCCTAAAACTAATCCTCCAATATTGATTTTATAGTAGCTACTTTTATCAAACTTTCCTGATACTCTTTTTCGATATCACTTAAATGCGTAATGCCACCACCGGCTTTAAAAGAAAGCTGCTTTGCTGTTTCATTGTAAAATAAACTTCGAATCACTACATTAAAATCAAAGTCTCCTTCGGGTGTTACATATCCAATTGTTCCGGAGAATAACCCTCTCGGCGTGTCCTCATATTGTTCAATTAATTCCATCACTCTTTTTTTGGGAGCGCCAGTCATAGAACCCATTGGATAACAGGCCTCCATAATGTCCGTCCAGTGCGTATCACAATGAACCGTTCCTGTTATGGTACTGATCATTTGGTGCACTTGAGGGAAGCTGTAAATACTACATAACTCTTTTACTGCTACAGAACCTTCCGTACAGATTTTACTGAGATCGTTTCTTACCAGATCCACAATCATGACATTCTCACTTTTTTCTTTTGGGCTCGTCTCTAGATATGCTTTTGACGCCTGGTCTTTTATCAAGTCTGCTGAATAGCGTTTACTCGTTCCCTTTATGGGCTGTGATATTATAGTTGTTCCAGATTTTTTTATAAATCTTTCCGGGCTTGCGCAAGCGCAATACTTATCCTGAATTTTGTAAAAAGCTGCGAAGGGATTAGGAGAAATTTTATTGAGTGTATAAAAAACAGCAAGCGGATCCAATGTAACATTTTCAGCAAAGAACTCCTGACAAAAATTCAATTCATAACAATCGCCTCTTTGCAAGTGTTGCTTAATGGAAGTAAGCTTCTGGTAATACTCTTTTTCAGAAGTTTTATTTTTAATAGCAATGGTTGATTTTTTTACAGATCCAATCTCATCTGATTGCGCTTCAATTTCTTCAAATATTTTTTCAGGAGAAGTTCCTTGAGCTTCAATGCTTACTGATTCTTTTGAAAGCCTAATGATATATCTAGGAATAAAAAAAAATCCATCAGGAAAATAGGATGCATCTTTTTTTATGGAAGGATAATTAAGATGACCAAATAACCAACCTGGGTGCGCTGTAGAAAATTGCTTAAGCTCAGAAAATGCTGTAGCATGTGTTAATTGAATAGCATCCATGGCATCTGCAGCCAATAAACATTCAAATGCAGGACTTTCAAAATGGTAATTATTATTGTCCAATAAACAAAAAATGTTGAACGGTATAACCCAATTCAACATTTTGTTTTTAAAGGCTTGTGTATTTTTTACAACGAAAGTGCTATTTTTTTTATTCACAGATTTGATTAAAAATCATCATCATCAAAACCACCATCACCCATATCATCATTGAAAAGATCCAAATCTTTGAAATCATCTTCAGCTCCGAAATCGTCCTCAGACTTTGCAGGCTTTTTTCCAGTTGCTTTTTTTGTTTTTGATTTTGGAATATCAAATTCTTCAAAGTCAGGATCCCAGCTATCCTCATCTTCTGATTTTTCCCAATCATCTTTTACATCTACGTCGTCGTCATCATCATCGTCGTCATCATCGCCTTTTTTCTTGGCGCTTGTTTTAGATGTTTTTCCTTTCGGTGTTTCTTCGAAATCATCATCATCAATGTCTTCATCAGACGTTGACTTTGTCGTTGTTTTTTTCGCAACACTCTTTTTGGGTGCAGCTGCTTTTTTCGCAGGTGTCTTTTTTTCGTTTTCTGATTTTGGTGCCATAACTAAATAGGATTAGAGATGTAAAATTTCCAAGAGATTTTCAAATAGCCAAATATTTTTACACTTTTTTTTAAAATATTTTTTATGCTAAAATAATTTGGTCTCTTGCCGGGCCATTACTTATAAATTTAACAGGTATGGCCAGGAATTTATTTATATACTCAATATATTTTTTCATTTCGTTTGGGGAACTTTCAAAACTATTAAGATTTGAAATATCCGTATTCCAACCATTAAAAATCTCATAGTTGGGATTGATATTCAATTTGTTCATTTGAAAAGGAACTTGATTTGTTTCTATTCCATTTATCGTATAAGATGTACAAACCTTTAATTCCTCTAAAGCATCCAAGATATCAGCTTTTGTCATTACAATTTGTGTCACGCCATTGATCATGCATGCGAATTGCAGCGCAACTAAATCCATCCAACCACAACGACGAGGTCTGCCTGTTGTACTTCCAAACTCGTTACCTGCATTTCTTAAAAAATCACCGGTAGCATCCATTAATTCGGTTGGAAATGGCCCGCTTCCAACTCGAGTGCAATAGGCTTTTGTAATACCAATAACCTCTTTTATTTTTTGCGGAGCAATACCAAGCCCGGAACAAACACCCGCTGAAATCGTATTACTACTAGTTACAAATGGGAAGGTTCCAAAATCAACGTCTAACATACTTCCCTGTGCGCCTTCTGCCAAGATACGCATCCCCTTATTTATCTTTTCATTGATAAAATATTCTCCGTTGACAATATTTAAGCCGCGTAAAAATTCAATGGCATCGAAAAATTCTTCTTCCCAGGTGGTAATATCTTCTTGAAAATTAAAATTATCCAATAATATTTGGTGTTTCGTTCTCAACTTGATATACTGGGTTATAAAAGTCTTATCCAGTAAATCCCCTACTCTAAGACCATTGCGGCCTGTTTTGTCCATATAAGCAGGCCCAATGCCTTTTAAAGTACTTCCGATTTTATCTTGTCCTTTTGATACTTCACTTGCTTTGTCTAAAGCTCGGTGCGTGGGTAAAATAAGATGGGTTCTTTCACTGATAAATAAATTTTTTCTATAATCAACTCCAAAACTTGCAACAGCTTCGCACTCCTTTTTTAGTGTGATAGGATCCAACACAACACCGTTGCCAATTAAATTGATTTTGTCTTCGTGAAAAATTCCACTTGGGATTTGATGTAAAACTATTTTACTGCCATTGACATATAAAGTATGACCTGCATTTGGACCACCTTGAAATCTTGCAATGACATCATAATTTTTGGCGAAATAATCTACAATTTTTCCTTTCCCTTCATCTCCCCACTGTAAGCCCAATATTACATCTACCATTTTGAATTAAAGTTTATTTGTGAATTCTGAACTATAAAATTAAACAATTAGTGATGCAATTTTTGGAAATAGTTTTCTGCAATTTATAATGCATATCATGTATTTCCGAAAAGTACCCGACAAAAAGTCTTTTGTATTTACAAAATAAGTTTATGCTACTTTAAGCAAACTTAATTTAGTGGTGCTGAATTTTTGTTCTGCGTATTCCAAGGTTACCTTAAACTCAGTAACTTCCTGAGAAGGCAATTCATACATGGCATCCGTTAATATTCCTTCACAAATACTTCTCAATCCTCTGGCGCCTAATTTATATTCCAATGCTTTTTGCACCATGAAATCAAACACAGCTGTTTCGAATGAAAGCTTTATTCCTTCTAACTCAAATAATCTTGTGAACTGTTTGATGAGTGCATTTTTAGGCTCCGTAAGAATGGTGCGTAAGGTATCTGCATCCAGTGGATTCAAATAAGTAACTACAGGCAGACGACCCAGTAACTCAGGAATAAGTCCAAATTGTTTCAGGTCTACTGAATTTACAAACTGCAATAAATTATTGTGTTGATACTCCTGTAATTCTTTATTAACATTGAATCCAATCGAATTGGTATTTACTCTTTTGGCTATGATACGATCGATACCATTAAAAGCGCCGCCACAAATAAAGAGAATATTTTGAGTGTTAACTTTAACCAGTTTCTGTTCGGGATGTTTTCGTCCGCCCTGAGGAGGCACCATCACATCACTTCCTTCCAATAATTTCAAAAGGCCTTGCTGAACGCCTTCTCCACTCACATCTCTTGTTATAGAAGGGTTATCGCTTTTACGGGCAATTTTATCAATCTCATCTATGTATACAATGCCACGTTCAGCAGAAGGAACATCGTAATTGCAGGATTGTAATAACCTTGTTAGCATACTTTCAACATCTTCGCCAACATATCCTGCTTCTGTAAATACAGTTGCATCAACGATTGCAAAAGGAACGTTCAACATTCTTGCAATTGATTTTGCTAATAATGTTTTTCCGGTTCCAGTTTCACCCACCATGATAATGTTGCTTTTTTCTATTTCAACATCATTTTCTATTTTTTGATTTAATCTTTTATAATGATTGTATACAGCCACTGCTAATACTTTTTTAGCATCGTTCTGACCAATTACATATTCATCCAGAAACTTTTTGATGTCAATCGGTTTTTGAATCGTTAGTTTATTGGATAATGATGCAGGATTATTGCTTTTTGCGGGAAGCTCCTGGGCAATAATTTCATTGGCATGTTCAACACAATTTTCACAAATATGACCATCTTGTCCTGCGATTAACATTTTAACTTCTTCGCGATGACGACCGCAAAAAGAACAATGTAATGTTTGTTGTTTAGCCATTTTATACCTTTTGAAATGCCTTGAAAAATTAATTAGGCGACAAAGATACTAAACCATATTAAGAAGGACTATTTATACCTCCATTTTGAAGTATAATATTTATTTTTTTTGGGTAAAATTTAAAATAATAAAAGCCCCGCATGGCAGGGCTTCAAAATAGTATGTTTAAAATGGAATTATAATTTTTTAAGCAATTTATCTACAATGCCATATTTTATAGATTCTTCAGCATTCATCCAATAATCTCTGTTGAAATCTTTCATTACTTTTTCAAAAGTCTGGCCACAATTTTCTGCAAGAATTTTTGCACCCATTTCTTTTGTTTTTTGCATTTGAACAGCCATGATTTCTAAGTCTGCGCTTGTGCCACGTCCTCCGCCACTTGGCTGGTGAATCATCACTTCTCCGTGAGGAAAAATGAAACGCTTTCCTTTTGCACCGCCACTCAATAGTATGCTTCCCATACTTGCTGCCATTCCCATACAGACAGTTGATACAGGAGAACTAATCATTTGCATGGTATCGTAAATGACCATTCCACTTGTAACAACACCTCCCGGGCTATTGATATAAAAAGTTATTTCTTTTCCTGGATTAATCGCTTCCAGATAAAGTAAGCGATCCGTTATTTCTTTTGAGCTTTTATCATCAACAACTCCCCATAAAAAAACTTTACGTTGTTCGATGAATTTTTTATCAAACATCCAACCACTCATCATTTTTTCCATTGGGTTTTCCGGCATCTCCATTGGAGATTCTTCTTCTAAGTGTATATAGTTATTACGCATAATTAAATTTTATAGAGCTGATTAATCTTTTTTATTCTTTCTTGGATTCATGATAAGCACTTCGTCAACCAAACCATATTCTTTTGCTTCAGTTGATGTCATCCAATAATCTCTGTCACAATCTTGTGCTACTTTTTCTACTGGCTGATTGGTATGATGTGCAATAATATCATACAATTCTTTTTTTATTTTTCGTATCTCGTTCACCGTTATTTCAATGTCAGTTGCTTGTCCGCCCGCACCTGAGCTAGGCTGGTGCATCATCACACGACTATGCTTTAATGCGGTACGTTTCCCTTTTGCACCTGCGCACATTAATACTGCGCCCATACTTGCTGCCATTCCTGTACAAATTGTTGCAATGTCGGGCGTAATAAATTGCATCGTATCATACATGCCTAAGCCAGCATACACGCTTCCTCCTGGGCTATTGATATACATTTGAATATCTCTTGTACGATCTGTACTTTCTAAAAAAAGTAATTGTGCCGTCACAATATTAGCGACCTCATCATTAATAGGATATCCTAAAAAAATAATTCTATCCATCATCAATCTGCTGTACACATCCATTACTGCAACATTCATTGGTCTTTCCTCAATGATGTTAGGGGTAAGATTTGTCACATTGTGATTGATATATCCATGCAAGGTATTGCTGCTAATCCCTTTGTGTTTAACAGCATATTTTTCGAATTCTTTTCCAATGTTCATATGATTGCTTGTTGGTTATTTAAAATTGTTGCTATTCTTACAAACGCGACGCTAAGTTATCAATATTAAAGTGAAAGATTGCTGTCGACAGTTAGTAATTCATTTTTTGTTGTTTTAATCTCTGCTTCTGCTTTGATAAATTAAAATATATTGTACCAGCATAGCTATTGACGCCAATGCCGCCACCACATAAGTTAATGCGGCCCATTTCAACGCATCTTTAGCTTTTTCTTTTTCTGCGGCTGAAGTGATATTGGCAGTTCCCAGCCAAGTCAGTGCTCTTGCTGACGCATCAAATTCAACAGGCAGTGTAACAATAGAAAAGAATGTAGTTACTGCAAATAAAATGATTCCAATCAATAATACCGTTGGGTTTCCCCCACCAAAACCAATAAAACCAATTCCTGCCATAATGATCCACTGCGATAATTTACTGCTTACCTGAACAGCGGGAACAATTTTACTGCGCAACATCAACATAGAATATGCCGTAGCATGTTGTACCGCATGTCCACACTCATGAGCTGCAACCGCTGCTGCTGCAATACTTCTGCCATCAAAAACTTCTCTGCTGAGATTCACCGTTTTATTTATGGGGTTATAATGATCGCTTAAACTCCCTTCTACAGAAATAACCTGAACATCGTAAATGCCATTGTCTTTCAGCATTTTTTGAGCCACTTCTTGTCCGCTGAAATGACTTGAAGTATCCATAGCGCTATACTCTTTAAACTTACTTTTCAATCTGAATTGTACGGCCATTCCGATTACCATAAAAATTACAGATATAAAGATGATTCCAATTGTCATTGTTATAATTTTTTCAAAACAATAATGACAAAAATTGTTCCGAGGTTAAATACTGACAAAATAGCAAGTAAGTTAAACCCGAATTTTGACCAAATAAAATTAAAAAAGGAGTGAATTGCTTCACTCCTAAATGCTAATAAAAAATATATGCCAATTTTATGTCAATATTCAAGTCTTCTAACCTTTCAACATCCCACTACTTGTACTGTACACCCAATCCATTAGCCAAATCAGTCATTTTCTTCAACCCTTCTTCAGGAAGATTGCCTTTTTTGAAATCGGCCAATATTTCAGGATATTTATTTTCCATTTCCATCAAGAAATGTTCTTCAAATGCTTTTACATTTTTAACGGCAATGTTTTTCAATAATCCCTGTGTACCTAAATAAATCATGGCAACTTGCTTTTCTACTGAAAAAGGAGAATATTGAGCTTGTTTTAAAATTTCCACATTTCTTGCTCCTTTATCAATAACGTTTTTAGTAGCGGCATCTAAGTCACCTCCGAATTTAGAGAACGCTTCCAACTCACGGTAAAGCGCCTGGTCTAATTTTAATGTACCGGCTACTTTTTTCATTGACTTAATCTGCGCATTACCACCCACACGACTTACCGAAATACCCACGTTAATTGCCGGACGAATACCTGCGTTAAACAAGTTGTTTTCCAGGAATATTTGTCCATCTGTAATAGAAATCACATTCGTTGGAATATATGCAGACACGTCACCAGCCTGTGTTTCAATAATTGGATGGGCTGTTAATGACCCGCCGCCTTTTACTAAATGTTTGATTGATGCTGGCAAATCATTCATCTGACGAGCGATTTCATCTTTCGATACCACTTTTGCGGCTCTTTCTAATAAACGACTATGTAGATAGAACACATCACCTGGATAAGCTTCACGGCCTGGTGGGCGACGAAGTAATAAAGACACTTCACGGTATGCTACCGCTTGTTTAGACAAATCATCATAGATAATCAATGCTGGTCTGCCGGTATCACGGAAAAACTCTCCGATGGCAGCTCCTGCGAATGGTGCGTAGAACTGTAATGGTGCGGGTTCTGATGCAGAAGCTGCAACAATGGTCGTATATTCCATTGCGCCATTTTCTTCCAAAGTTTTCATGATTCCAGCAATCGTAGAAGCCTTTTGGCCGATTGCCACATAAATACAATATACAGTCTTACCTGCTGCGTAAAATTCTTTTTGATTGATGATGGTATCAACCGCAATAGCAGTTTTACCCGTTTGGCGATCACCAATAATCAACTCTCTTTGTCCACGACCAATAGGGATCATCGCATCAATAGCCTTAATGCCAGTTTGAAGCGGTTCTTTTACGGGTTCTCTGAAAATTACACCAGGGGCTTTTCGCTCCAGGGGCATTTCATACAATTCGCCCTTAATCGGACCTTTTCCATCAATTGGTTCACCTAAAGTATTAATTACACGACCACACATCCCATCTCCAACTTTTATGGAAGCGATTTGTGAGGTACGCTTTACTTTGTCGCCTTCTTTAATATCACCGCTGTCTCCCATCAACACCACGCCCACATTATCTTCTTCAAGATTCAGTGCGATTGCTTTTACACCGTTTTCAAACTCAACCAATTCGCCGGAACGTACATTGTTCAAGCCATAAACACGTGCAATACCATCTCCTACTTGAAGTACGGTTCCAACTTCTTCCAAACTTGCGCCTACATTGAAGTTGCTTAATTGCTGACGAAGAATCGCCGAAATTTCATCTGGTTTTATTTCTACCATAGTTTTAAAATTAAATTGTGATGTATTGATGAAAAATGCTAATTATAAGTTGTTTTT
>CALQJH020000023.1 GCA_943330835.2 Candidatus Kuenenia stuttgartensis | reverse complement strand
GATTTTGTAATCACAACGTTGTTGCCAATATTTTGATCCTGGTGCTCCGCTAGCTGCTCTGTATTCATTGGGGCTTGGCAAAATAGTACCCAATTGCTCAAATCTGTTGCCATGGTTGCTTCCTGGATTATTTCTGATATCCTGAGCAGTTGCTTTTAGGAAAAAAAAGCTAAAGATGACAGCGTAAATGATTTGCTTCATGATGAGAATTTATAAATAGGTAGTAAAAGTATTAAAAGCAGGTCATAATTTATCAAAATGGCCAACGTTGGGTACACATATAAATAGCTATAATGCCACTGATAATTGAACATCCGAAGGTCCACCATTTTTGTTTAAATCCACCTGATTCTATTAAAATAGTTATGACATAGAGCATAAAAATAACAATAAGAATTTGACCGGCTTCAATACCCAAATTAAAACTAACCAATGGCACGGTTAAGGTTTGCGCTTTAGCTAGCATGAATCGAATGGTATTGGCAAATCCCATTCCGTGAACCAGGCCGAAACAAAGTGCAAGTAAGTAGTTCAAATGTATACGGAAAGAAGATTCTTTTTCTTTTTGAGCTATATTAATAATGGCAGTTGACAAAATCGTTAACGGGATTAAAAATTCTATCCAATCATTATTGAATCTGATGATATTATAAGTGGAAATGGCTAGTGTAAGGGAATGCCCGATTGTAAATGCCGTGATTAAAAAAAGCACCTGCTTCCAATGATTCAAGTTGTACAGACAAGTTAAGGTTGCGATAAATAATATATGATCAAGTGCATTCAGGCTAAGGATATGGTACCATCCCAATTTGAAAAAAAGAGTAAAATCTTCCATAATTATAAATACTAACTGATTTGTAACACTTATTTTTGGTTGTTCAATTTATCAATTATTATTTGATCTGAAAATTACTTCAAATGCATCCATTTATCACCAGAATAACAGTTTCTTTTTTCATTCTCTTTTTATTTTCAAATGCAGCCAATCATCCGATATATGTGAGTGTGACTGAAATTGAACATAATGCCAAAGAGCATATTTTAGAAATCAGTTGCAAAATATTTACCAATGATTTCGAAACTACTTTAAGAAAAAAAAATACCATTAAGATTGATTTATTAAATCCAACAGATCGCAAAGTGATGGATGATTTAGTAAGTAAATATATCAAACAACATTTGCAGGTTCAATTAGAAGGGAAGCCCGTTGTTTTGAAATATCTTGGTTATGAGCAATCTGATGAATCCATTCAGAGTTATTTCCAGGTGGAAGATGTTCAATCGGTAAGTCATATTTCCATACAAGACAATTTACTATATGAGTATAAGCCTGAGCAGATGAGCTTATTGCACGTTACTGTAAAATCCAATCGCAAAAGCATGAGGTTAAATAATCCGGAAGATAAAGTAGATTTTCAATTTTAACTCGGATTTTGCTGTTGGAATCGTGGTGAAAGGAAAAAAGGCAATAAAGGCGAGTGGATGAGCCGTTTTTTTTGGTCGAAAACATAGTCAACTATGATAAGATCAAAAAATCAAGCAAACGCTTGTCTTTGCAGCATTTTTTTCTTGTAATAGATTTCAACAGCAAAATCCGAGTTTAATTCTCTTCCATTTCATCCTTCAATTCTTCAGAAATTTTCACCAGTATTTTATCAATCCGTTGTCCGTCGATATCAATGATTTCAAAATGGAAATCTTTCCAGGAAAAAGTTTCTCCTGTAGCAGGAATATGTTCCAATTCATGTAAAACAAATCCAGCGAGTGTATCAAATTCATGTTCGCCTTCATTCATCCAGTCTGCTCTTTCAAAGTAACTGAGGAAATCATAAAATTGAATTAAGGCGTCAATTAAGAAAGTGCCGTCTTCTCTTTTTATTATTTCATATTCTTCCTGTCCAATCTGAGGCACATCTCCAACGATGGCTTCCATGATATCATTTAAGGTTATCATTCCTTCCAATGTGCCGTATTCATTAACGATAAAGCAAGTATGAATTTTTGAAACTTTTATTTTTTCCAATAATTGATAGGCTTTGTTATTTTCAGGAACAAATAGTCCGGGTTTAATGATTTGCCCCAATGTAGTTTCAGGAGCAGATTTGAATAGATCTTTTACATAAACCAATCCTTTTATTTCGTCCACAACACCATCACAAACGGGGTAAGTGCTGAATACAATATCAGTCAATTTTCGTTTCACTTCTTCAACGGTATCATTGATATCGAGCCATACAATCTCCGTTCGATGTGTCATTAACGAAGTGATATTTCTATCGCCTAAATGAAATACTCTTTCGATGATTTCTTTTTCATCTTCATCAATAGACCCATGTTCACTACCTTCTGTAATCATCGCTTTTATTTCCTCCTCAGTAACGGCGCTGTCAGAGGGCTTTTTGATATTCAATATTTTAAAAATCAAATTGGTAATACCTGAAAGCAACCATACGAATGGATATACGATGGATGATATAAAGTTCATTGGTCCGGCAACGGCTCTGGCGATTTTTTCGGATTGAATCAAGCCTAGTTTTTTGGGCATTAATTCTCCAAAAATTATGGAGAGAAAAGTTACGCAAACTACCACAATGGATGTTGATATTGTTCCAGCATATTCTTTTAAAGAAGGGATATTTTCTATATAGGGTTTTAATTCTGCACCAAATTTTTCGCCGGAATAAACCCCTGTAAGAATGGCGATGAGCGTCATGCCAATTTGAGCGGTACTTAAAAATCGTTCTGGATTATCAATGAGTAAAAGTGCGGTCTTCGCTTTCTCATCGCCTTTATTAGCCAGGCTTTCCATTCTGGTTCTCCTTGCACTGATCAGCGCAATTTCGCTCATTACAAAAAGTGAATTAACGAAGATGAGTGATAATAAAATAAGTATTTCCATAAATATTAAGATAAACTAAATTTTTGATTGAATAGAGATGATGAAAAATATCCGATGGCAAATCCTACTAATGCCCCACAAATTACGTCAAGAGGAAAGTGAACACCCACGTATATTTGAGCGTAAGATATTATGATAGCCCAGACAAAAAATAAGTAGCCCCATTTTCCGATTTTAGGCTTGAAGGTAAAATAAAAAAATGTGCCTAAAGCAAAATGATTCGCTGCATGAGAGGAAGTGAAACTGGAGCTTTGTGGTCTGTAGTTGAGCAAAAACCTAACGGTATCGATCATACTTGGATCATTGCAAGGACGAAGTCTGGGTATGTTGTTTTTAATCAAGTCACTGCTGATGAAATCCGTGAGCACAGGAATGAAGGCAGCAAATAAGAGCCACCACCATTTGTTTTTATCAAAGTTCATGATCAGGAAAACTAATAAAAATAAGTAGAGTGGCATCCAGGTTTGTGCATTTCTGATGAATGGCATTACCAGATCAAAAAAATCGTTATGCCATCGATTATTGATAAGTTCAAAAAGATATTTGTCTAATTTTACAACAGTTTGCATATAATCAAATCCGTAAGTTATGTTAAAATAATCAACCTTGATGCAGATTGTAGCATTTGTTTGTTGTTGTTAAGGAATTGTCACGGATATTAAACTAATTTAGCCGAATTAAAATTACGCAGCGCATGCAATTTATTTATCGTATCCCAAGATTGATCAGATGGGTGTTATCCATTTTGCTGTCTTTTTTAGTATTGATGACTATTTATAGGGTTATTTTCTTTTTTCATTATCGTGGTATTTCACGTCCATTCAGTGGTTCCGCTTTTTTGCTAGGGTTGAGATATGATGCCAGAGTTGTTGCGGTATTGGGTTTATTTATGTTGTTGTTGTCGGCCGTCCCTTTTCTAAATCCGATAAAGAACAAAGCTGTTCATTTATTGTGGAATCTATTGGTTGGTGTTTTTCTTTTGCTGCTGTTGATTTTTTACAGCGCAGATTTTTATCATTATGATTATCTTAAACAAAGGCTCAATGCTTCTGTGTTGAATTTCCTGGCAGATGCTAAAATTTCTTTTGGGATGATGTGGGAAACTTATCCCTTGCTGAAAATATTTTTCGCGATAATAGTATTCACTTTTTTGTTTGTAAAATGGCATGATAAAACAATCAAAACGATAAGCGATAAAAAACCTGCGCATCAAAAAAATAAGATTAATTCCATTTACTATATTGTATTTGTGCTCTTGCTTTCAGGTTTTACTTTTGGCAGACTGGGTCAGTATCCATTGAGGTGGAGCGATGCCTTTGCTTTTACTGACGACTTCAAAGCAAGTACTTCCCTTAATCCTTTCCAAAGTTTTTTCAGCTCACTTCAATTTAAGAATTCAAAGTATGATATAAAAAAAGTCAACGCATCTTATGATATAATGGCTGAATATTTAGGCGTGCCTCATCCTGATACTTCCAATTTGAATTATTTAAGAGAGGTTAAATTTGACAGTACTATATCGGAGAAGCCAAATGTCGTAGTAGTGATTTGTGAAAGTTTCAGTGCATATAAAAGTTCTATGTTTGGCAATAAATTAAACGCGACTCCTTATTTTAATAAGATGTGTAATGAGGGTGTTTTTTTTGAAAGATGTTTTACTCCAGCATTCGGAACGGCAAGAGGGGTATGGGCTACAATTACCGGTATTCCTGATGTGGAACAATCCAAAACATCAAGTAGAAATCCTTTGGCGGTTGACCAGCACACTATTATAAATGATTTCAAAGGGTATGAAAAGTATTATTTTTTAGGAGGAAGTACGACCTGGGCTAATATCAGAGGGTTGTTGAAAAACAACATCAATGATCTCCATATTATAGAACAGGAGGATTTCAAATCGAATCAGGTTGATGTATGGGGAATCAGCGATAAGAATCTTTTTTTAGAATCTAATAAGATACTAGCGCAACAGCAAAAGCCATTTTTTGCCATTATACAAACTGCAGATAACCATCGCCCATATACGATACCTGAAGAAGATTTGAATACATTTAAAAAAGTAAATTATCCATCTGATACCCTTTCAAAATATGGCTTCGATAACAATGGTCAATTGAATGCGTTCAGGTATACAGATTTTAATTACGAACATTTTATTGAAGCTGCAAAAAAAGAAAAATATTTCAAGAATACCATTTTTGTTTTTGTTGGTGATCATGGTTTGAGAGGGGATGCTGGAAATTTATTCCCCCAGAGTTTTACGAAGCAAGGAATTCTGGCTGAGCATGTGCCATTGTTATTTTATTCCCCAAATTTGCTACAGCCAAAAAAGGTCAAAGAAGTTTGCTCTCAATTGGATGTGTTACCTTCAGTTGCAGCAATAACAAGACAATCTCACAGAAACACTACATTAGGTAGGAATTTATTTGACACTACCCAAAGGCAACATAAATTTGCATTTATTGCTGATCCTGAACTTTCTAATATTGCATTAGTGAGCGATGAATATTATTTCTCGAAGAGTTTTAATGGAAATACTCCAAACTTTGTTTCTGTTGTAAATAATGAACCTGTTACTGTTAATAAACAAACAGACAGCATTAAGAAAAGGATGGATCAATTAGTAACTGCCTGGTATGAAACGGCTAAATATATGATCTTAAATAATAAGAAAAAGACTAATTAGTTTTTTCAGCAATGATTATTAATCTGGGGCTTTTTCTTTCATCGTATTTGCTCAATTTGTAATCGCCATAAACCTCTTTTATTTTCAATTCAAATGGGTTCATCATTTCTTTGAAATCATCCAGTGAAAATCTCGAAACGACTTCTGTGAAATGAATCGGTGAAGTAAGTTCCTCGTCTTGTATTAATATTTTTTTGTAAAACTTATGATCGTCGTACCATTTGGTAATTTTATATTCAACTTGATCAATTACTTTTTCTTCCTGGTGAACCATATTATCTTCTGCAAAACCCGAGTTTAAATAATCTATAACCAGCGTTCCCTTTTTCTTTAGGGATTGAGACATGGTCTGCATGGCATTACTGTTTTCTCTGGCAGTATTAAAATAACCAAAACTTGTAAAAAAATTAAAGACGTAATCAAAATAATTGATCCAGAAAGTCTGCCTCATATCGTGTTTGTAAAAATGGAGGTTGGGCAATTCATGAGTGAGGGCTTCTTGAATGCTCATTTCACTAAGATCGATTCCTGTTACGTCAAAACCTTTGTTAGCCAACTGTAAGGAATGTCTTCCTTTTCCACAAGCCAAATCAAGCATCAACGAATCTTTTGGAGGAGCAAGCGAATCGATGAGCTTGTCAATGAATTTACTGGCTTCGTTTTCGTCTCTGTTTTGATAAAGCTGATGATAATATTTGGAATTGAACCAATCTTTGAACCAGGAATCTTGCATTTGGCAAAGTTAAGTCTAACTGAGCATTGTGTCGGCATTTACTCGTGTTCTTTTAAGCAGTAAAATTTTATACTCAAAACTCTTTGTTATATTTGAGCTCCAAAATAAGTGAAAATGGCATTGATAAAGAGTATATCAGGAATAAGAGGTACAATTGGTGGCAAAACAGGAACGAATCTTACACCATTAGATGTAGTGAAATTTACTGCAGCATATGGTACTTGGCTTTTACAATCAATAGATAAATCGACATCAGGTTCTTGCAAAGTAGTTGTTGGAAGAGATGGAAGAATCAGTGGATCGATGGTAAAAGATCTGGTAAATGCTACGTTGATTTCTTTGGGGATAAATGTGGTTGATCTGGATTTAAGTACAACGCCAACGGTAGAAATGGGCGTAAAAATATTGCATGCAGATGGTGGTATTATTCTTACCGCCAGTCATAATCCAAAAGAGTGGAACGCACTGAAATTATTAAACAATAAAGGAGAATTCATCAGTGGTGAGGAGGGAAAATTAATCCTTGATCTGGCTGCAAAAGAATCTTTTGCTTTTGCAGATGTTGACCATATCGGAACGGTCTCTCAAAATTCAACATTACTTGACGCTCATATAGACGCCATACTTTCCAATAAAATGGTGGATAAAAAGGCCATTAAAAATGCAGGATTCAAAATAGTTGTCGATGCTATAAACAGCTCCGGATCAATTGCTGTGCCTGCTTTACTTCGAGCCTTGGGAGTAGAGGAGATTGTTGTTATAAATGAAGAAGTAAACGGACAATTTTCTCATAATCCAGAACCATTACCAGCACATTTAACAGAGCTTAGTCATGCTGTAGAAACTAATAATGCTTCTTTAGGTATTGCGGTAGATCCAGATGTAGATCGGCTTTGTTTTGTTTGTGAAGATGGAACCATGTTTGGTGAAGAATATACACTTGTTGCAGTAGCGGATTATGTATTGAGTAAGCATCCAGGCAATACCGTTAGTAACATGTCTTCCACTCGTGCATTAAAAGACATTACCATTAAACATGGCGGTGAATATTTCGCGAGTGCTGTAGGTGAAGTTAATGTGGTCAATAAAATGAAAGCCGTTAATGCAGTGATTGGTGGCGAGGGAAATGGAGGGATTATTCTTCCTGAATTACACTATGGCAGAGATGCTTTGATTGGCATTGCTTTATTTCTTACGCATTTAGCCAATAGTAAAAAAAGTGTAAAGCAATTAAGGAATACTTATCCTGACTATTTTATGAGCAAGAATAAAATAACATTGGAAGATACTGTGGATGTTAAAGCTGTGTTTGAAAAAATACAGACTAAATACAAATCGCTTCCTTTTAGTACTGAAGATGGATTGAAGATTGAATTTGATAACGATTGGGTTCATTTGCGTACAAGTAATACGGAGCCCATTATAAGGATATATGCAGAAAGTAATTTTGAAACAACGGCCGATAACATTGCAATGAAATTGATAAAAGATATTCAGGAGGCCATTCTTTAAGTCAGTAATAAATCCAGAAGGGTATGAATCGTATTTATTTTGATAATGCAGCAACAACGGCACTTGATTCAATTGTGTTGGAATCAATGATGCCTTATATGACAGAAAAATTCGGCAATCCTTCTTCTATATATTCCTATGGAAGGGAGACTCGATTGGCTGTTGAAAATGCCAGAAAATCCGTAGCCAAAATTTTAAATGCTAACCCGGCAGAGATTTTCTTTACAAGTGGAGGCACAGAAAGCAATAATACCGCCATTCTTACGGCTATTCGTGATTTGGGATGTAAACATATTATTTCTTCAGTTATAGAGCATCATGCAGTTACCCATACTGTTGAACATTACGTTAAGTCAGGAATGATTACAGCAAGTTATGTCAACAGCTTGGCTGGTGGTCACATCGATCTTGAACATCTGGAATCATTGTTGGCATCAGCAAATCAAAAGACATTAGTTTCATTGATGCATGCCAATAATGAAATCGGCAACATTTTAGATATCAAAAAAGTAGGGGAATTGTGTAAAAAGTACAATGCCATTTTCCATAGCGATACCGTTCAAACTGTGGGTCATTTCCCTTTTGATTTAAAAGAGTTTCATGTGCATTTTATAACTGGGGCAGCACATAAGTTTCATGGCCCCAAAGGAGTTGGGCTATTGTACATTAACCAGAATATTCAGGTGAAGCCCTTTATTTTTGGTGGGGGACAGGAAAGGAATATGCGCGCAGGTACTGAAAATATTTACGGCATAGTTGGTTTTGCAAAAGCATTGGAGGAGGCATCGGCTCATTATGATCATGATCGAAATGATATCAGTGGCTTGAAAAAATACATGCACGAGCAACTGGTAAATTCAATACCAGGAATTGGGTTTAATGGAGATGTATGGGGAAATAGTTTGTACACTCTTATCAGTGCAAGTTTTCCGAAATCAGAGAAGTCGGAGATGTTGCTCTTTAATTTAGATATCAATAATATTTGTGCCAGTGGTGGTAGTGCCTGCTCATCAGGAACAGAAATAGGGAGTCATGTTATTCGTGCTATAAACAACAATACCAATCAGGTAACTGTAAGATTTAGTTTTTGCAAGCACAATACCAAAGATGAAATTGATATTGTGGTTAATAAATTAAAAGAATTGCTTTAACCCGGATTTTGCAGTGCAAAATCTGGGTCTAAAACTGGTATCCCAAAACGTCAGTTAATGCAGTAGGTAAAACCGGCAATTTTCTTCTGTCTATTAAAAAGCTATTGAGTTGTGAAATTTCTTTAAAGATATAATGTTTATCCATTGCTCCTTGTAGATAACCCGCTCCAGTGCTGCCTCCCGTACCAATTCTGCTTCCTATCATTCTTCTCACCATATTGATATGACGGTAGCGCCAATTACCCATTTGGTTATCTATTTCCAGCAAAGTATCCAATAATTCAAAAGGCAATTCAAGTAAAGGATATCCTCTGTATAACATGATAAATAATGCAGACTGGCATGCGATTGGCGATAATGCTCGTTCTGCATTTTCGGAGAAGAAAATATTTTTAAAATTGGTGCTATTGCCTTTTTCAGATTCAGCCAAACTATTAGTATAAACAGTTTCATATTGACTCCAGAATGGATGGGTGGAAGAAGGGCTGTCATTTTTCCAGAAATTTGTTTCATGCAGGAATGGCATTCTCTCTAGCCAGGTATTTACCAATTGTAATAGAGAAGGACCTTTCTCTGCGTCTTTGATGGTGTCAATATCTTGTTTTTGTAATTGCGATGTATAATAGCTTTGGCCATGTCGCTCTTCGAATTTCAAGCCTAATTTCGCTTCTATTATTTTGAATTGCCAGCTTTGAAAGCCAGATGCAGGGCGCAACATATCTCTGAAATCCAGAAAGTCCATCGGTGTCATCGTTTCGAGAATATCTATTTGCTGAACTAATACCTTTAAAATTGTAACCACTCTTTGTAATCGATGAACGACCGTTTGTAATTCGTTTGAATTGTCATTCATGAAAGGTTTATTCATGATCTCCATTACAGAATTGATTTCAAATAATATTTGCTTAAACCATAATTCATAAGCCTGGTGAATAACAATGAAAAGCATTTCATCATGTGCAGCTTCTTTGCCATTCTCAAAACTAACAGGATGCTGGGCTTGAATAATCTTATCCAACTCCAGGTATTCGCTATAATAAACAGGTTTATGCTCCATATTATTTTTTTACAAACTTAGCTAATTAGTTGATTGGTTGATTAGTTGATTGGTTGATTGGTTGATGAAAATAGGGGGAGTTAAACCAGTGAGGTGAATTAAACGGCTTAAATCTTTTAAACTTCTGAAACCACCTCAACCTGCTAACGAATCAAAACCGTCGTCCCTCGTCTTTCTATTTTTTTATTAGTATCACTATCGGTATAGGATAATGTCCATACATAAGTGCCCATATCTGCAGGCTTGCTTTTGTAGCTGCCATCCCATTTTGTTAACCAGTTTTCTGTATAAAATAATCTTTCTCCGAACCTGTTATAAATACTGAATTTCAGTTCTCTGGCTTTATAAGCGTTTAAAGGGTAGAGGTAATCATTAAGTCCGTCTTTATTAGGCGTAAATGCAGAAGGAACATCAATATAGCAGTTCCACAATACTTTTGCAATCTGTATTGCGGTATCGCTACAAGGAATATTATTAGAAACAATTAATCTGATGGGGGTGTAGTAGTTGATGTGATTCGCAGCAAAATAAAATTGTGTTGGAGGTGTTGGAGAAATAGACGTGTTCCCATTTCCAAAATCCCATTCCCAATGGCTAATATTTCCAACGCTGGTGTCTTTGAAAATAATGGGATCATCAGGGCAGATATACATAACGCCTTCAAATCCCGCTTTGATGTAATTATCGAGATTTATTTTTTTAGAAATCGTATCAGCGCAGGTGCCATTGTTTACGATAAGCTTGATATCCTTTATGCCAAAATTAAGATAGGATATAGAAGGCGATTGTATTGTACTTGCTGGTTGATTGGTGAAATTCCATTGCCAACTGTTGACATTATTATTGCCATTGTGAGTCAAGTTGATGACATCTTTTTTACAACCTAACAAAGTGCTGTAAGTGAAATCTGCATTAACTGTGTCGGCTATACTAAAATTTAAAAATTGTCCGGGAGTACATTCCTGGTTACATTCATCTATTAAAGTATTTAAATCATTTCCCCTAACCAAGGTTATTTTAAAGTTGCCTGCTCGTTGTAATGGGGTAGCTACATCAACATATATAATATTGGTTTGCCCATTTACACAATTGCCTCTTGCCCTGGAAATCGAAACTGGGTAAGGCCCTGTAATAATAAAGTCGCTGCCATTTGATGCAATCGAATTGCATTTGATAGGCTTTTTAAAAACCAATTGAATTGTTTTAGGAGCGCATGCTGGTGTTGTAATGCTATCCATTGGAGTAGGGAATATTCTATAAACGGTAAGCGGTATATTTTCTCCTGTAGGAATAGCTCTGTCGCAATTATCTAAAAGAGTATTTCCATCTGTGCTGCCATTTTGAATCGTAATGCTGTAAGTCCCTGGTGGTATAGGATTGCTTAGGGTTAACATTAAAGAATCTGTATCAAAACTACTGCCACATCCAACACCAATTGCTGAAATAACATTAGTGACAGTTGTGCTTAATCTAAATTCATTTCCATTAGATTGAATAGAACTGCATTTCATTTTTTTATTCAACTTAATGGCAATAGTTGTTCCATCGCAAATCGCTCTGGCATAATCAAGATGAGGCATTTTGGGATCAGTAATACTTCCTGTTCCTCCGCCAAAAGATAAAGAGTAACCACTTTGGCTATTGGTAAAATGGCTGATCAATATCAAGTATTCGTGTCCTAGAATAATATTGGGCATGGAACTAAATAAGGGAACGCCCGGGCCTTCGCATAGTGCCAAAGAATTACCAGAAGGGCCAGCTCCCGTAACTCCTGGTTCGCCACTCCAATTGCAGGCAACAAACATGCTGATATCACTATATACAGCAGCTACATTTCTTCCGGTGATGTCAAACAATTGCCAATCGTAATCGTCATTCAAATCATTTGGTGTAATCTGAAATCCAAGTGTGCCTGGAACCCAACAAGTAAATCGGTACCAATATGGATTTTTATCTGTAAAATTTACAGCACTACTTGTGCATCTTGAAACAACATCGGTATTGCCACAAATATTAACGGAGTTCTGAAAGAAAGAGGT
>CALQJH020000022.1 GCA_943330835.2 Candidatus Kuenenia stuttgartensis | reverse complement strand
TCTGCATCAGTAACGGTTTTACCTTATAATAGAGATACGATTCATACAACGATTTGTACCAGTCAACTTCCTTTTCAATGGAATGGAATTAATATTACAAACACAGGATATTATTCTGATACCATTAGCAATACTGTGGGCTGCGATTCAATAATCACAATTCTTCTTACAATAATAAATGGCAATCCTCCAGCAGCACCATTAACCATAACGCAAACACTAGTAAGCAACACTTGCTTTGGCAGAATTTACCGTTATACGGCATCAATAACCAATAATGCTCAAGGATATAAATGGATCATTCCTACTTCTTGTGGAGGTATTTCTTCCGTTACTGTAGATTCAGGTGATATAAATGTTTCGAGGATAATTCGATTAAAATATTTTAGCAATAATGCGGCTTTTAATACAGATAGCATAAAAGTTAGTGCATATAATAACTGTGGATTTAGTCCATACAAAAGTGCTGTATTAATCAACACATTATTGAGTGTTCCATTACCTCCATCAAGCATCATCTCAACAGCGTTAATTACGAATGTTTGTGGAGTAAGAAAATATAGGTACACCGCGCCTAATTTACCAGCAGGCACTGCGAATATTGCAGCAGCAACGGGATATTTATGGTCGTTTACTAGTCCAACCCCGTTATTAGCCCAATTGGATTCTGGAACATATACATCTCAAATAATTGTAGTTAAATATGTAAGTAATAATGCCGCACTAATTGGAGATAGCATTAATTTGAGGTATACCTCAGCATGTGGCAACAGCGAAAAAAAATCGTTGAAAATTAATCTCACAGCTTTAAATGTACCTGCTGCACCAGCTTCAATAACAATAACACCACTCATCACAAATATTTGTGGACAAAGAACATATCGTTGCATTATGCCATTAATGCCAACTGCTACTGCATCCAATGGCGCTGCTACAGGATATTTGTGGACATTAACAGGAAATGTGGCAACATATGGTGTAATTGATTCGGGAAGCTTGACTTCGAGAATTATGGTGTTGAAATATACAGACAACAACGCAACTTTTGTTGGGGATAGCTTAAAAGCTCAATACAGCAGTGGTTGTGGGCTTAGTAATTTTAAAGTGACTAAATTTTCGGTTCCGAAAATACAAGGCCCTTTAGCACCAAGTTCAATCACCATAAATACAGTGTCTGCTACAACTTGTGGAAATAAAATTTACAGGTATATCATGCCTGTCCTTCCTACAGGATCATCAACCAACGCAGCGGCTACAGGATATAAATGGGAGTTTATAGGAAATCTTGCTGCTACTGCAATCATAGATTCAGGAACAATTAATAGTAGAATAATAAAAATAAAATACTTGAATAATAATGCAGCATCAGTTGGAGACAGTGTAAGGGCGTATTATTTATCTTCATGTGGAAATGGTTTAGTTAAGGCTGCAAAATTGACCAATACTAATTTAACGGCTCCGACAACTCCTACAAGTATTTCGATTTCATTGGTAAGCGATGTATGCGGTGCAAGAGTTTATCGTTATGCTGCACCTGCACTTCCACTTGCAACAACAACAGCGATGGCTGCAACAGGTTACGCTTGGAGTTTGCCAACGGGTTCTGCAGTAGCCACATCAGCCTCCTTGGATTCGGGCGATTTGAACGGAGCGAATGCCAGATATATCAGATTGAAATTTACAAACAATGCTGTTGCAGGAGCAAATGATAGCATTAGAGTAAAATACACATCAGGTTGTGGAGTAAGTGCAGTAAAAGCTCAGAAATTATCGAATGTGGCTGCAACTACTTTAGCAGCATCTGCAACATTAACTGGTACTACAAGTATTTGCTCGATAGTAGGAACATTAACTAGTGCGAGATACACAGCATCAGCAGTAACCGGTGCAGTTTCATACTTATGGTCTTTGCCTTCAGGTGCTGTTATAGACAGCGGAAGTAACGGATTGAAAATTAAAGTTCGTTTCATTACAGCAGGGCCGAATGACAGCATTTATGTTCAATCTATAGGAACTAACGGTTGCGCAGGTGCGAAGAAGGTTTTGAAGCTGGTAACTACGGGTTGTGCAACCTTACCAATATTAAAAATAGGTTATCCATTGAATACTAAGATGGAACAATTGATGGAGGTATTGGTTTATCCCAATCCAACAACAAGCGCTTTTCAATTATTTGTAAAGTCATCCAAGCTATCGCAAATGGTTAAAGCACGAATTGTAGACTTACAAGGAAGACTCATTAGAACATTAACTTTCAACTCGAATGAAACCATTGCATTCGGTAACGAATTAAAAGCCGGAGTGTATATGGTGGAGGTAAGAGATGGGGATAAGGTGAAAACGGTGAGGGTGTTGAAGTATTAGGTTGAAAAGATTAAATTTGCTAGCCCACTGTTTAAACGGTGGGCTAGTTTATTTATTGAAACTTATTTTTATTCCTCTATCCCATTTGTACCCCGCCTCTAAAAACCTTTACTGGTAAGGGTTTTAAATTTTTATGTCGGTAAGTGATATTTGTTATCCCCTTTCTTTTTTCCTAGAAATAGTTTTTCCCAATTTGATAAATCGTATTTCTGATTTCGTAAATGCTTGTTAGTATTCAAAAATACTTTTGCACTCAATTATTTTTATGCCAAAGAAATTGTTTTTTGCTTTTTTATTAATCATTCCTTCTTTTTTGTTTTCTTTTAGTCAAAACTTACACGCTAAGGAAGATTCAATTTTCAATTCAACTAAAAATCTTCCTGATATTACGGTTGTAGGAAAAAACAGTAAAACGGATATGCAGCAAATGCCTGAAGTTGTAGGTACCTCTATATATGCAGGCAAAAAAAATGCGTTAATCATCATGAAGAATGTTCAGGGTAATATATCCAATAATACCATGAGACAGATACTTTCAAAGGTTGCGGGGATTCATATTTGGGAAAGCGATCCAAGTGGTATTCAAATTGGTATTGCTGCCAGAGGATTAAGTCCAAACAGAAGCTGGGAATTCAATATTCGCCAAAATGGTTATGACATTAGTGCCGATCCTTATGGTTATCCAGAAGCATATTATAATCCTCAACTACAAAGTGTTCAAAGAATCGAAATCATTAGAGGTCAAGGATCATTACAATACGGACCTCAATTCGGAGGCATGGTAAATTATATTTTAAAAAATGGCAGCGAAATAAATAAACCATTTGAATTTGAAACACAACAAACAATGGGCAGCAATCAAATGTTTGACTTATACAATGCTGTTGGGGGGAAATGGAAAAAAATAAATTATTACACGTTTATTGATTACCGCAATGGAGATGGGTACAGAGTCAATAGCAATTATTTCACTAAGTCGGGATTTTCGACAATAACTTACAACTTCAACAGTAAATTATCTGTTACCGGTGAAATTATGATGTCACACATCAGAAGCCAGCAACCGGGTGGACTTAATGATTCTCTTTTTAATATTAATTCCAAGCAAAGTCTAAGAAGCAGAAATTGGTTTGATATTACCTGGACTATACCGGCTATCATCATCAATTATAACATCAATAATAAAACCAGATGGATTACAAAAATATTTGCGACCATAGGAGACAGAAACAGTATTGGATTTATGAATGCCATCACCGTGAAAGACAGCATTAATGCCGCTACTTTGCAATATAATAATAGAACATTGCTTGCTGATCAATACAGAAATTATGGAATAGAAAGTAAACTATTAACTAACTACAAAATAGGAAATATTATAAACACTATTTCTACTGGCATCAGAATTTATACTGGGACTACACACCGTCGATCAAACGGAAAAGGAAGTACAGATTCGGAATTCAATATGAATGTTATTGGAGAATATCCAAACGATATCAAATTTCATTCACAAAATTTTGCCTGGTTTGCTGAAAATATTTTCAGAATAAATAAAAAACTTTCGATTGTTCCCGGTGTAAGATTTGAATGGCTGAAAGGAAGTGCATCCGGTAGAAATGGTTATAATAATGGGAATCCTATTATACTTCAAAATGTGGTAAGAGAAAGAAGATTTTTTTTGGCTGGAGTTGGGCTTGAATATCATGTCAGTGGTAAAACTGAATTTTACAGCAACATTTCACAGGCATACAGGCCTATTCAATTTGCAAATTTACAAGCCCCACCAACTACAGATGTTATAGATGAAAACCTAAAAGATGCCAATGGTTATAATTTCGACTTGGGTTACAGAGGAAGTATAAGAGACGCGCTGCAATTTGATCTAACAGCATATTTTTTAAAGTATAACAATAGAATTGGTGTCATCATTCCTTCAGGAGAATCCTACCGGTTGATAACTAATGTTGGAAATAGTATCAGTAAAGGATTTGAAGGTTTTATGGAAGTAAATCTGCTTCGATTGATGACATCCACATTAACATCTGAAATAAAATTATTTGCTTCATACAGTTTTACAGATGCGAGATATGATAATGATTATAAGGATGAGTATATAAAAGGCAAACAAATAGAAAATGCACCTCGTCATATTGTAAGAACAGGAGCAACATTTATTTATAATAATTTCAAATTAACTAATCAGTTTAGTTATGTAGATGATTGCTATAGTGATGCAGGTAATACAAAAATACCTACTGCCAATGGCCAGACCGGCATAGTGCCCTCATATAGAATTTTTGATTTGAGTGCTGCAATAGATGTCAAAAAGACATTTAATATTAAAGCAGGAATCAACAATTTATTAAACGAAAAATATTTTACCCGCCGTTCTTCAGGCTATCCAGGTCCGGGCCTGTTGCCGGGAGATGGCAGAACATTTTTTATTACATTGGGTGCTAAATTGTAATTAAGAAATAATTGAAAAATTTGTTAGTACTAGCTAACAATCAATTATGTATTTTTAATTAGTCCACCACAAAAGCACCCTCTATTTAATTTTATTCGGGTATTACATTGCTAAAAACCTCTTAAACCCTTTGTTGTAAAGGGTTGTAAAGTTTTGTATTAGCAAATAGATAAGCTTGAAATTCAGCCAAACGAACAAAAAAAATATACCAAGCCAATTGACAAGTGGAGTTTGCTTTTTTTTATTTAGTCAAGGGCTGAATAGGAATGGGGGAGAGGGTATAAACTTTGCTCCCTTGCGAACTTCTCGTGAACGTCTTAGTTGATTTGTAAATTAGCTGTTTTGAAATTCCGGTAATTTTATTTTTAATTCATGCTGTGTTCAACCCATAACTGCGAAATAAAAAAATATTTTATTTTAATTTTTTTATATAGATAATATGTCTATACCTTTATCTATTATTAATTATAATCTGAAGTACTGAAGGTTATTATTTTTCGAAATCTATGAAACATATATTTCTTCTTTTTAGATTCATAGTTTTTTTAGATTTGTTTTTTTTATCAATCTGCACAAAAGCAAACACTTCAGTTTTTTCTTCAAAAAACATACCAGCTGTTCATAATAATACTGCCAAAGCTCTTGAAATCACTTATAGTATTCATTCAATAGCCGGAGCTAATGGAATAATAACACCTGAAGGTGAGATTAATGTTGTTGCTGGAACTGACTTTTCTTTTGATATTTTAGCCAATAGCAATTACTTGATTGACTCACTGATCGTAAATGGCACTTACATTGCTTTAGCCCACGATTTAAGCCAATACAATTATTTATTTTTAAATGTTAATGAGGATAATACGATTTCTGTAACTTTTTATCAGCCAGGATGTGCAACTCCAATTCTATTAAGTGCCGGAAGAGATACTGCAATCTGTTCCTATTCAGGAGGATTATTTCAGTTAAATGCTTCCATTAACGATCCGAGTATTGGAACAATTTGGGAAGTGGTGGATGATAATTATGTCAATGATTATTTTGGAAGTTCAGATCCGTCTTTGTTAAATGCTGAAATTCAAATTTATCCCATTGATATTCAAAATGGCTATATCAAAGTAAAAATTACATCTTATGATCCCAATGGCCCTTGCGTTGAAGCTTCAGATATCATGGTGATTAGGTTTGATAACGGACCACTTCATGGAACCTATACCATAAACAGCGATTTGCCTTCTTCATGTACTAATTACCAAACTTTTTATTCTGCTATTAATGATCTTAATAATCGCTCTATAAGTTCAAATGTAATTTTTGAAGTTGCCGCTAATCATCAAGAAACAGTTTGTAATGAAGGCTTTGCTTTGGGTAATCCAAAACTAGATAGCGCCACAAATCCTAACTTAAATAATTACCGGATTAAATTCATAAAAACAGGTGCAGGTAATAATCCTTTATTAAGAGCATGGCCAGGTCAAAACACATCTTCCAGTGCATATCCTGATGGTATCTGGAGCCTTCGTGGGGTAGACAACGTTACTATTGATGGGATTGATTTAATAGATACCAATACGGTAAGTAATATTGCAATGATGGAGTATGGCTTTGGGTTATTTAAAGCTAATCCAAATGATGGTGCGCAAAATGATACGATTAGAAATTGTACGATTACTTTAAACAGAAATAATGTAGAACCTGGAGCAGCTTCTTTCTTTGATGGTTCTGTTGGCATTGTGGTTGTAAATGATACTGCAACAAATGTGAATGACAATCCAATTACTCCGGCCAGTTCAAGTGGTACGAACTCTTACAATAAATTTTATGCCAATACCATTCAAAATTGCAACACAGGTATCGCATTAATTGGATATCCTGCTAAAACCAGATTTAATGTAGTTGATTATAGAGCCGATATACACAATGTTATTGGGGACGACAAAAGGCTATTTAATTCAATAGGAAATAAAATTATAAATTTTGGTGGTGGTGTTAATGCGTCTGTTCCTTCTTATGGCATTTATTTAAAAAATCAATTCTATCCTCTTGTCCAATACAATGCCATCAATAATCATTTTGATAATAGCGCTGTAAATCATACCTACTCGCAATATGGTATTGAATCTATTGGGCAAACAAGCAATTATATTGACTATAATAATATAAATATAACCGGAGGCGCGAATAGCCATTATTATGGAATCGATAACCAGCAGCTCGATACCACTAGTTATGGTGTATTTATTTATGGCAATAATTTATCTGTATCCATTCCAGCATCTATTGCAACTACTGCCGGCACAGGATCTGTAAATTGTATTGTTAATAATACCAATGAAGCAGCATCTGTAAATATCAATTCTAACACGATCAAGAAATCTGCGATAAATGGATCAGGAGATTGGGTCGGTATTTTAAATTACACCAACACCAACTCGTCTGGTAAAATCAATCTCATAAATAATGTTATTGATTCCAATCAAATTTTATCTGTTGGTAATTTTACAGGTATTCAAAATAATGCAACGGCATTTGGTGGGCTCGATTTTATTGGCAATAAGGTTACCAATAATAGTAAAATGATTTCCGATGGCAATGAACTCAATTGGATTTGTTATAAAACAGCAAATAATGTTTCTGGTAACCTCGTTGTTAAAAATAATGTAATTGAAAACGATACTGCATTAATAAGTTCAACCAATGCCTCGGACGTATTTGTAAATGCAATGAGAATGTCGGGCGCTAATAGCTCATCTACAGTGAGTTTGAAAGGAAATTTGGTAAGAAAAATATCTGTTCAAAATATTAATGCAGGTAATAATGCTACGTTGAGAGGTTGTTATGCTACTTTGCCATCAGGAGAAACGCCAAACGAAATTATCGATAGTAATAAAATTAGTGGATTGTTTATTTCCGCATCAAGCGGTGCTTCGGGTAGCCATTACATTTATGGAATAGAAAGTGATGGACAGGAAAGCAACACCAAAGATATTTTCAATAATACTTTAGATACTTTTTATGTAAGAGATAATGGCGATGCTACTCCTTTATATAATGCTACAATTATGGCATTGTGTAATGCTGGCGGGGGAAGTACTGTTAATATATACAGAAACAAAATTGCTCATTTGATTCCTTTTGGTTCATCTAATGTATTTGCCTGCGCAAAGGGAATATCATTGTTAAGCGCAAGTAATAATGCTATAATCAATATTTCAAATAATATGATCAACATGGATCTGGCAGCAGCATATGATGGAGCTTCAAGTCGTTTGCTTTCTTCAGGTGATGCTATAAAGGGTGTTGAGATGGTTGAATCTTTGCCTTGTACAAACAATTTGTATTTTAATACGATCAGATTATCAGGTACGGGCGCTGTTGGTTTTGGGTCGAGTGCAGTTTCTGTAACATCTTCTACTCCAGGAGTTGCCTTTTCTTTGAAAAATAATATTCTTGTTAATAAATGCAAACCGCAATCTGGAGGAATGGTTACTGCATTAAGAAAATCAAGTGATAATACAACTTACGATATCAATTCAAGTAATAATTTATTTTATGCAGATTCTTCCTCTGGAAGCAGCTATCTCTTTATCAATAATGGAATAACCTACAATACATTAATTGCCCCATGGAATGCTGATAAAGAAACAAATTCAATTTGCACGTATGATCCATCATTTGTTAAAGCAATAGATTTTACGGATTCTTTGCATTTGAATACTCATACTAATTGTTTATTAAATGGAACCGGCGTTAGTTTGGGTGCTGCATTTGAAAATGATATCGATGGTCAGTCAAGACAAAATCCACCAGATATTGGTGCAGATGAATTTGATACAGATGGTGGAGGATTTGGGCAATGGAGTGGTGTAAATAACAACTGGAATGATCCTGTAAACTGGTGTGGTACTATTCCTTCATCAGCTACAGATGTGACTATTCCTTCAGGAAAAACTTATTATCCGTTATTGACTACTTCAATTAACGACTCTTCTGTTTGCAGAAATTTAGCCGTGAATAGTGGGGGAGAATTAACCATAGCTGCTTACGGGAAACTTAAAGTTTTTGGAACACTATTCAATACCGGTAGTATAGAAGCAAAAGATGGCACAATTGAATTATCTGGTGCTGCTCCGCAAGCTATTCCTTCCCATTTTTTTAATGGTAATTTATTGCGAAATCTAATTATAAATAATGCAGCTGTTTCCTTGGCTGACACATTGAATTTACTTGGTAAAATTTCTTTCCCTGGTAATAACAGTGTTTTCAATACCAATAATTTTTTAACGCTAAAATCTTCAGATACTTTGACTGCTAGCGTTGCTGATTTGACCAACAACAATACATCAACAGGTAATGATATTGTTGGACAGGTAACAGTAGAAAGATATATTTCAAATAAGAAGGCCTGGAGATTATTGTCAATGCCAACCAAGCACTTGGCTCAAACCATTAATCAATCCTGGATGGAAGGAGGGGCAGTTAATAATAATCCAGTGAACAGTTACGGCATTCAAATTACCAGTAATCGACCAAGCTGGTTAGCAGATGGTTTTGATACGTTGAGTAATGGTGGACCTTCAGTAAAAACTTTCAATCCTACAACAAATTCATGGGATGGGATTGCCAATACGAATCAGCATTTTATTAACGGCGAAGCCTACATGGCGTTCATTAGAGGAGATCGTTCTGTAACTAGTTATTTGCAAGCACCTACCGCTACAATACTCAGAGAAAAAGACGGGTTACATACAGGAGATTTTTTACTTAATAATTTGGGTACTGCTGGCGGCCAGTTTGTTGGTGTTGGTAATCCATATGCTTCCGCCATTTCTTTGTCAAATCTTAATGCCACTAATCTGGATAATGCTTATTATTTCTGGGATCCTGCTTTGGGTGGTGCAAATGGTTATGGTGCTTACCAGAGTGTAACTGTAGATGCTAATGGGGACGTGTCTATTGCTCCTGGTGGAGGAAGTTATACATCAGGAAACTACAATGTACAATCCGGACAAGGGTTTATTGTTCATACAAATAGTGGGGTTGGCGCTTTGGCTTTCAAAGAAAGTAATAAGGTTAACGGAAGTAATTTGTGTTCAAGGCCTCCCTCACATACCCGATCGCTTCGTGTTAATATTTACAGCATTCAAAATAATAATACCTCCTTAATTGATGGCGTGTTGCATTTATTTGATAGTTCGTTTGCTGAACATATTGATAAGAATGATATAGTTAAATTTGGAAATGTAGCAGAAAATATAGCTATTAAAAAGAACGATACTTTACTCGCCATAGAAAGAAGCACTTTGCCTGATAATTCGGATACACTTTTCTATAATTTAGCTCAAATGAAAGCAGCGCATTATCGCTTTTGTTTAACTCCAGATTTTTTAAATGATAGCGGATTAGAAGCCTATCTGGAAGATACTTACCTGCACGCACAAACGCCGATTAGTTTGTCTGACACCACTACGGTAGATTTCTCCATTGTGAATCTCCCGGGATCTTACAACGCTGAAAGATTTCGATTAATTTTTAAAACAATGAGGGTAGTGCCTTTAAATTTTATAAAAATTAGTGCGCTTTCTCTGGATGATAATGTTGTAGTGAAATGGGAAGTGAATAATGAAATAGATACGAGAGCATATATTATTGAACGCGCTGCTGATGGTATTCATTTTGATGCTATTGGTACAATGCCAATGGATGGAACATCAACCTACCGATGGCTGGATGATGAACCTTTGATGGGGGATAATTTTTACAGAATTAAGCGTATCGATTTCTCAGGTGCAAATAAATATAGTAGTGTAGTAAAAGTGAAACTACAAGACCATTCCTCAATTACTATTTCTCCTAATCCAATTGAAGAAGATAGGATGGTAAATATAAAAATGACCAATGTAGTTGCTGGTGTATACCAAATAAAAATTACCAATGCGATTGGACAGCTTGTACATTCCAGCATCGTAAATCATAAAGGAAATCATGCGACAATCTATCCAATTAAACTAAAGGCCAATTGTACAAAAGGCCATTATCATGTGGAAATATATTGTCCGAAAGATACAAAAATAGTAGTTGGCTTCGTATTGTAATTAATTGTTTACTATAAATCGCTTTTAATGAGTAGTTTTTTTTGGAAATCAGGGATAGTAATTAACTTTAAAAAATATTCATATTAATTTAATAATTTAACTAATTAGTTTTACTTTTATCCCTAGTCTAATCCTTGTTAAAGCCCAATACTCTTCCTCTGAGAATCAAATTTCACTACTCTATTTGAGTGGACTTTTAAATCAAAAAACCTGAAAATGAAAAAAATCATTTCTATTGTTGCTGTATTGGTGTTTGTGTGCACGAGTGTTTTTGCGAAAAAACCATCAGTGGCAAGCACTAGTATTGTTATTAGTCAAATATATGGCGCTGGTGGAAATCCTGGTGCTCTTTACAACGCAGATTATGTTGAATTACATAATAAGTCAAATGTTGCAGTAACTCTTAATGGTTACTCAATTCAGTACGCATCACCTTCAGCTACAGGGACATGGTCAGGGAAGTCAAAAATTCCAACGGTTACAATACCAGCAGGAGGATATTATTTGATACAAATGAGTGCCGCGGGTATTACAAATGGAGTAGCATTGCCAACTCCTGATTATGTATCATCCCCAACCATATCTATGTCTGGCGCAAATGCAAGAATAGCTTTGGTTAGCGATACAGTAACATTAAGTGGATGTCCTACAACAAGTAATATAATTGACTTAGTAGGATATGGAACAGCAACGGTATGTTCTGAAACAGCACCAACGGATACTTTAGGTGTTTCAAAAGCCGCATTTCGAAATAATAATGGTTGCGATGATACAAATAATAATTTTGCAGATTTCTCAATAGCATCACCAAATCCTAGAAACAGCTTAAGTCCGATTTATTTGTGTGGAACAGTAATAGCTGCTCCAATTAACGATGATCCTTGCAATGCAATCTATATTTCCAGTGATACTGTATGTAACTTTCAGACTTTTTCAAATATAGGAGCAACTGCTTCTCAAGGGATAGTCGCACCGGGATGTGCTAACTATATAGGAGGGGATGTTTGGTTTTATACGTTTGTTCCTGCTTCAGGATCATTGAATTTTGATACACAATCAGGAGTAATAAGAGATGGTGGCATGGCAATTTATTCTGGAGGAAATTGCGGGGCTTTGAATTTGTTAGCCTGTGATGATGATGCCAGTGTTAATGGATTAATGCCAAAAATTCAACTCAATGGGTTAACTCCTGGAGATACTATATGGATAAGATTTTGGGAATATGGAAATGACAATAATGGCACTTTTGGAATTTGTGTAAATGTTTTACC
>CALQJH020000021.1 GCA_943330835.2 Candidatus Kuenenia stuttgartensis | reverse complement strand
TTTTTACTTTTTATTTTTTACTTTTTATTATCTAATAACAGTTACATCTGTTCTGGTAGTTATTTTTTTACCCGATACAAGTGTAAATTCAATTACAGCATAGTAAGTTCCATCAGGAATAGCTTTCCCCTGATAAATTCCTGTCCAGCCATTGTAATAATCTGAATTCTCAAATACTTTACTTCCATATCTATTGAAGACAGTAACTGATACTTTCGATAAACAACTTCTACCGTCATAAACCTGCCAGTTATCATTCACGCCATCACCATTAGGGCTAAATGCGTTTCTAACATCAATACATTGATTGTTTACATTTACGACTAAATTGTCAGTAGCTGTACAACCATCCGTATTTGTTACTGAAATTTGATAGGTAACAGATCCACTAGTTGCAACTGGAGTAACGGTTGTATTCAACGTATTACTTGGGTTGAATTCTGCAGCAGGTGTCCATAAAATGCTTTGGATATTTCCACTATTTATACCAGAGTAAACTGCAGTTACAGGAGCGTTTCCACCCAACAGGATATCTATAGGACCGCCTGCATCTACTTTAGGTTCACTTATAGTTACAACCAATGAAGCTCTTGGGCTTTCACAACCTGAAGCAGGTTGAGAAACAAAATAAGTAGTTGTTCCAGCCGTTGCAGTAGATGGTGTTGGAGCGGTACTACTTCCTGTTCCTCCTGATGCTGCTGTATACCATAATAATCCTGTACCAGTTGCTGTTAACTGAGCAGCAACTGCATCCTTACAATAAGTTACAGGAGATGTTGTTGGTGCTGCTGGAGTTGGATTTACAATTACATTAATTGGTACTCTTGGACTTTCCCCACATGATGAACCTTGTGTTACATAATATGTGGTCGTACCTGATGTTGATGTAGATGGCGTTGGTACAGCTGAGCTTCCGGTTCCTCCTGTAGAAAGGGTATACCACAATAGACTCGTTCCGGTTGCGGATAATGCAGCGGCTTGAACTCCTTGACAATAAGTAACAGGTGTTGTTACACTTGGAGTTTGTGCTGAAGCATTTACATTTACCAATATTGAAGCTCTTGGACCTTCGCAAGTTAAAGCAGATTGACTAACATAATATGAAGTAGGCCCTACAGTGGTAGTAAGGGGCGTTGGAGCAGTTGAACTTCCTGTTCCACCTATTGCAGCTGTATACCACAAAAGGTTTGTGCCTGTTGCTGACAATGTTAATGCTGGAGAACCTTGACAATAAGTAACAGGAGAAGTAACCCCTGGGGCTAAAGGAGAAGGATTAACGGTTACGGTTAAAGGTACTCTTGGACTTTCACCACAAGTTAATGTCTGAGTGACGTAATAGGTAACTGGACCAACATTAGCTGTAGATGGTGTTAGTGAAGAAGTACCTGTTCCACCTGTTGCAGCATTATACCAAAGTAATCCTAATCCATTCGCAGCTAAAGGAGAAGCTGTTGCTCCCTGACAATAAGTAACATTAGGCCCTACTGTTGGAGGAGCTGTATTACCTGCAATAGTAACTAAAACATCTATTGTTAAAGGACAATTGTTGATTGCTGTAGTAGAAGAAAGGGTGTAGGTTGTAGACAGTGTTGGACTTGCTATAACTACAGCACCGCTATTGGTATTTAATCCCGCGCCTGTCCATGTGTAGTTGGTACCGCCAGATGCAGTTAAAGTAATATTTGACCCAGCGCAGATAATTGGATTTGAAGGAGTGATATTTAATATCGCAACCCCTCGTATCGGAGAAATTCTATATCCACAGGAATCACCGGCATAACCATCAAACATTAAATAATAGGTTTGTCCTGGCACTAAATTTGAACCAGTAATTACTCGAGGGAGATTACTTTGAACAATTGGGCTATAACAGCCATGGCTTGTTACGGTTCCTGAACCACAAATATTCGTTTCATAGAAAAACATTTGCATACCCAGATTATCTCTGCTATCAGTTACCCATACATTAAAGGCAACGGTATCAGCAGAAGCAACAAAAGATATGAAAGAGTTGTTTTCAATAGATCCGCAGAAAGCTCCAGCCAATGCAGGCCAGCTATTAGGAGTATATATATTATCATCCGTATTGCCACAGTACCCATTGAAATTACATATTGAAGTTGCTTGATCACAACTATTCCCTGCAGGTTGATTTGAACTACAAGTAGGTAAAGGCGTTATTGTTGTTATGCATATTCCAAAATTTCCATTATTATTATTGCCATTTTCCCATACTCTAACCCATAAAGTAGATCCTGGAGCTAAGTTTGATACTAAAAGTTGAGGCATATTCCCTGTACCTGAATTGTCATCACAAGCAAGCAACGCAAGATTACTGCAAGAAGCGCCAGTGTAAACTGCCATTCCTCCATCGGTTACTACATCTCCCTGGGTATCAAATAATAGACTTGTGCTGTAAGCAGGAACCTGAACTGTAAACCAAACATCGCTACCACTGTATCCTGCACATCCTGGATCAGGCATACCTGTTGAAGTTGTTGCGCCATCATTCGTAAAGGTCTGAGATTGACAAGATGAATTCACAGGTAATGGGAATGCTGTACAAGGTTCATCGTTAGTTGGAGGAGGCGGTGGTAAGGTTACACATAATCCAAAAGTACCATTATTATCATTACCATATTCCCATGCTCTGATCCAAACTGTATCCCCAGGAGTCAACCCGGCCAAATTTAATTTAGGCGTTAATCCTGGGCCGCTGTCATCATCACAACCAACCAAAGTTAAATTTCCGCAACTGCCTGTATAAACAGCTATTGCCGGGTCAAGTACTACACCTACTTGTGCGCTGATATACATACCTCCTGCAGGAGGCACTACAACGCTAAACCAAACATCACCACCTTGATAATTTGCACAACCTGGTGCAGGTACCCCTTGAGTTGTAGATGCATTCTCATTTGAGTAAGTCTGATAATTACAAGCAACATCCGGAGTTAACGAAATTGCATTACATGGTTCATCATTTGTTGGAGGCGGTGGTGGTATAGTGATACAAATATCAAAATCACCAAAAGTATTGTTGCCATTATCCCAGAATCTTACCCAAACGGTATCTCCAGGAGTTAGATTATTCAATACAATCTGAGGCATATTTCCCGCACCTGTATTATCATCACAAGCCAATAAATTTAAATTATCACAAGTACCTGAGTAAACAGCCATGCCACCATCAGTAACAACACCTGTTTGAGTATCAAACTTTAATCTTCCTGTGGTTGGAACTTCAACCTTAAACCAAACATCCCCTCCTACGTATCCTGCACAACCTGGTGCAGGGGCTGTTGTTGAGCCAGTCGAACCATCATTAGAGAAGGTCTGTGCATTACAAGTAGCATCTGCTGTCAACAATACTGCTCCACAGGGCTCATCATTAGCTGGTGGAGGTGGTGGTAAGGTAACACATAATCCAAAAGCCCCATTATTATCATTCCCATATTCCCAGAATCTTACCCAAACGGTATCTCCAGGAGTTAAGCCGCTAGCCTGAATTTTAGGCATCAATCCATTTGCACTCGCATCATCATCACAAGCAAACAAATTGAGGCTCCCACATGTACCGGTATATAATGCCATGCCACCATCGGTGATGACATCTATTTGTGAATCAAAAACCAATCCACCTCCCTGAGGGACTACAACTGAAAACCAAACATCACCGCCCGCATAATTTGAACAACCAGGTGCGGGAACTCCAGTAGTTCCACTAGAATTCTCATTAGTATACGTTTGATAATTACAAGAAACATCTGGCGTCAATGGTATGGCATTACAAGGCTCATCATTTGTTGGCGGCGGCGGCGGAATAGTAACACAAATACCAAAAGTTCCATTATTATCATTTCCATATTCCCATACTCTAATCCAAATAGTATCTCCAGGAGTTAAGCCCGTTGCAGATAATAAAGGCATTAAGCCATTTGGACTGCTATCATCATCGCAATCAATTAAAGTAAGATTACCACAAGTGCCTGAATAGACGGCCATACCTGCATCTGTAAGAACTCCTGTCTGAGTGTTAATATTTAGACCTCCCGTAGAAGGAACTACAGCAGTAAACCATACATCGCCACCAAGGTAGTTTGCACAACCAGGTGCCGGTGCGCCTGTAGTTGCGGTTGCAGTTGTATTATCGAAAGTTAGAAAGTTACATGAAGCCTCCACAGGTAAAGGAGTTGCTCCACATGGCTCATCAAAGTTGGTGCCTGGAGGAGGTGGAGGTGGTGGCGTTGTGATGCAAATTGAAAAAGTTCCTTTTGGATTTGTTCCTTTTGCCCATACTCTAATCCATACAATAGAACCAGGTGTAAGTGTTGTTGAATTAATTTGTGGCATATTACCTGCGCCTGTATTATCATCACAGGCAATTTCTGTTAAGTTCGAGCAATTTCCAGAATATATTGCCATTGCTCCATCAAGCATCGTACCTGCCTGTGTATCAAATTTCAAAGATCCTCCAGCAGGAACAACCACATTAAACCAAACATCACCACCTTGATAAGTACCACAACTTGGATTGGCAATAGAAGTAGATGGGGTTGCAGACGTATTATCGAAAGTCAGCGGTATACATGAAGCATCTGGAGTTAACGTAAATGCGTTGCAAGGCTCATCAATATTTGCCGTTGGTGATGGTGGTGGTGCAGGGGTAGTGTTGAAATTAATACTCCAGTCAAGCATCGTTCCATCATCAGATGGATCATACGTATCCAAAACACAAAGCGTCCAAACACCATTTCCAATTTGCCCGTTGTTAACAGCTCCTAAATTTTGAGCAGCTAAATAATCTCCTGTGAAAGGTGCAATAGCTGTAGCTGAAATCGGCACTGTAGCTGCAGCGGTGAAACAGGTACCCGTAAAATTAACCCCTGAATTATTGCCATCATCTTGCACAAGCAAAACAGTAGTTCCATCAGGAGCTACAAGCGAAATTCTTAAATCTCCTACCCAAGTATGATCGATATTTATACAAACAGATGCAACGCCATAATTGACATCAATAATCCCAAGACCCGATAGACCCGATACTGTAATCGGATAACAGGTAGGCGTAGTGCCTCCCGGAGGAATAGCTTGGTTTAATGTTCCTGTTGTGAATACTTGAGCATTTGTACTATTAAAAAATAATACCATCAGAGAAAATACGACTACTTTTAAATTCTTCATTTGTAACTCAGTTTATTTTTATAAGATTTTTTTTGCAATATTTATCGAATCAGAAATAAGTTCTAGGCTATTTTTTCTTAAACTCAAATTGAAGGCCAATCTCATGCGCACCAGCCCCTGCATTAAACACGCTAATTGGTGCTACATAATAGTCATAAGAATAAGATGCTCTTAAACGATCACGCAATTTGAGGCCCAATTGTATACTCCAGGATTGCTTTGCTTTCCAATTGAGCGCCCACCAAATTTTATCCTGATAATCCACCTTGAATCCTAAATCAAATTCACTAGGTGAATTCTCAATAAGTCTAAGCATGGCATTGGGGATAATGTAAATGTCATCTCCTGTTTGAATGCGGTAACTGGCCGTAACATTATAGTGACGATACAATTTTCCTTCTTGTTGAACGCCTGGCACATCTGCAAATTTCAATTTTGATTGTATCAACTGACTAACTGCAGCACCTACACTCAATTTATTGTTTGTCCAATATAAACCAGCACCTGCATCAATTAAAAATTTATTTGCTACTCCTCCTAAGGTCGGATCATTTCCCAAGGCAGCGCTAATCTTTGTCTTATCAATTGCATATTGTAACCCTCTCAATTCAATCCCAATTCCAAATCTGCTTTTGTCATTTCTGGCTTTGATATGGTAAGAATAAGCAAGCTGGAAGCCCGTTCTGCTTGTTGGACCTGTTTCATCCCTATATAAATATGTTGCAATTCCTGCATTTAATTTTTTTAGATCAAAATCGCCATAAACCATAGTGGTTTTGGGATGTCCGGGAAAGGAAGACCACATATCCCTATAAGAGACCCCTACCATATTTCTCGCCGCCATACCAGCAGCTGCAGGATTATACATAGAGTTATGCTGCATGTATTGACTCATGAAATGTAATTGTTGAGAATGGGCAGCAGAAAAGGTGATTAAAAAAACAAAAGCGAGTAGAACTTTTCTCATATCAAGTTAAATAATTGTTACAGAAAATAGGTTTACAATGGATAAAAGTAAAAAAAAAATACTTAAATCGCACTCGAAAGTATTAATATTTTAATCCCTAATCAAATTATCTTTTGAATTTCAATATTAGGCAAGTTTTTGATTTTGAATAACAGTTCCTCTTCGCTACTTTTTGGCACATGGATCTGAAGGTTTGAAAACAAATTAATCTCTTGTGTATTTACAATGCAATTGGTATGTTTTAAAATTTGCATGACCTGATTTGTACTATTATAGTCAAATTGAAGAGAATAAGGCACCAATACAGGCTTTTGAACAATGGGAATCGTCTGTAATACCAAGCTTGCAACTGTTTTATATGCATTAATCAAACCCGGCACACCCAGTAATGAGCCCCCAAAATACCTGACTACAATGATACCCACATTGGTCAATTTTTTGCTGTCGATTTGACCTAATATTGGCTTGCCAGCGGTTCCGGAGGGCTCTCCATCATCACTGGCCCGAAATTCATTCCCAGTAAATCCCAACCGATAGGCAAAACAATGATGAACAGCTTTTGAATGTTCTTTTTTTAAATTATTCAGGTTCTTTTTAAAATCAGTAGTAGTAAGAATGGGATCAGCATAGGCCAAAAACTTACTTCCTCTGTCTTTATACTCAGCTATTGAAGGTTTTTCAATAGTGAAATAATAGTCCATTTATAGTGAATTTGAATGATTATTTAAATAATAGTCAATTACATCATTTCTTAAAAATTGTTTTTCGAAATGAGAAGCGCTATCAATCGAAGGTGCGGTTATTCCATGATTAATCAACATCGAAGTATTCGTGATTACTCTTGCTTCATCCCAACAACCTTCGTTAATAAATGACTGCAAAAGTAACCTTCCTCCTTCTACTATGATTGATGTAATTCCTTGATCGTATAAATGTTTATTAATTTGTTCTAAAACAGTTGCCTCTTCATGAAGTTTTATATAAGTATTCCATCCAACTTTTTTATTTTCAATTTCATTAAATATAATTGTGGGGATTGAATTGTCTAGTATGAAGCTATTGGAACCAACACGAAGTTGCTTATCAATAAATACTCTTACGGGATTTTCCCCTTCCCAAAGCCGTGTTGATAATTTAGGATTATCTGCCAGAACAGTATTCGTGCCTACCATTATGGCGGCTTCTTCACTTCTCCAGCGATGTACTAATGTATCACTTAAGTCATTGCTAATTTTTGTTGGAAGTTGATTTGATGCGGAAATAAATTCATCCTTGCTTTGCGCCCATTTTAAAATAATATAAGGCCTCCTCTTTTTATGGAAGGTAAAAAATCGCTTGTTTAAGTCAATCGCTTCTTGTTCCAATATACCGAAGGTAATGTCTATTCCGGCCTCCTTTAATGTAGATATCCCAGTACCATTAACCTTCTCAAATGGATCTTTGCATGCAATAACGACACGGGGTATACGATGCTCAAGAATCAATGCCGTGCATGGAGGAGTTTTTCCAAAATGATTGCAGGGCTCCAGCGAAATATATAAAGTACTTTCTTGAATAAAGGCATGGTCTTCCTTTTTTACGGAATCAATACAATTGACTTCTGCATGAGCTTCTCCATATCGCATGTGATAACCCTCGCCGATAATGCGGCCTTTGCAGACTAATACTGCCCCTACCATTGGATTGGACGCAACGTGACCTAATCCTGATTTGGCTAAATCAAGGCACCTCGACATATATGTTTCATGATCATTCACAAACGTAAAAATAAGCATTGGAAAATAAAGTAAGTTTGCAAAGTGACAATTAACGCATTTTATAGAAAATTTCTGGAAGAGTTGAAAGCTATTTACCCTTCAGGTGAATCAGCAAAAATTACCCAAATGATTTTTGAATCTCTAGTTGGAATGAGCCGAAGTGATGTTATTAAAACTCCGGAAAAATTGATTTCAGTTGATGATAGCAATAAACTAACCGCTGCATTGGATATGCTGTTGGCTAACATGCCCGTACAATATATTATCGGTGAAACCTGGTTTTTCAATTTGATATTCAAAACAACGCGAGATGTACTTATACCAAGGCCAGAAACAGAAGAGCTCGTAGCTGAAGTAATTAAATACCTGCAATCGAATCCTCAACAAAAAAAAATATTGGACATTGGGACTGGGAGCGGTTGCATTCCAATTGCGATTCAAAAAAACACAGCGCACCATAAAATGGGTAGTATTGATATAAGTGAAGCTGCGATTCAAATTGCAACAGAAAACGCTTTGCTTCATCAAACTGAAATATCCTTCATGCAAATTGATTTTCTGCATGTAGAAAAAAGAAATACACTTGACTTGTATGATGTGATTGTAAGTAACCCGCCGTATATCCCGGGAAACGAAATGCCTTCAATTGAAAAGCATGTTAAGCATTATGAACCGATGAATGCCTTATTTGTTCCCGAAAAACAGCCCCTGCTTTTTTATGAAGCCATCCTGCAATTCAGTGTTGAGCATTTAGCTACAGGAGGAAAAATATTTATGGAAATACATGAAGATTTTGGACAGGAGGTTGCCCGGATTTTCAAAGAAAAAAAATTTGAAGTAGACCTAAAAAAAGATATTTTCGGTAAAGACCGAATAGTCATTGCTAGTCTTTACCCGTAACCGTAGCCGAAGTTGTAGCTCCTAATTTTCTGGCTACTTTCATCACCCTCACAATTTCTCCCCAATGGGTTATTGAATCTGCATTAATAACAACTGCTGGCTTAATGCTATCTCCTTCCTTAATAAACTTCCTGAGTGCAGATTCCAAAGAATCAGGTTTTACCAGCTTTGATCCAATAAAGAAATGTCTGTTTTTATCTACGCTAACCACCACACTTTGCTTCTGCTTGGTATCGCTCTTGGAATTGGGAACACTCATTTTGATGACATTAGGATTGGCTAAAGTAGACACCATCAAAAAGAACATCAACAAAATAAAAAGAATGTCATTCAAAGGTCCAGTATCTACCTCGGAATGCATATCTCTTAATGTATTTTTTCTTAACCTCATTTTTGAATTTGATTATTGCTTAATTGGCTCTTGTAAAATATCAACAAAATCGCTGCTTGCAGACTCCATTTTATTTGCCAAACGATTAATTTGGGTATCAAGATAACTGTGCCCCATAAACGCCATCATTCCAATAATTAATCCGGTAGCTGATGTAATTAATTTAATGTACATCGCATCTGCAATTTGACTGATAGAAGGACTGCTGATTGTAGCAAACTCTTTCAATAACATGACCAATCCTATAATTGTACCCACAAAGCCAAACAAAGGAGCAATACGGGCTATCACAGAAATAACGCCTAAGTTTTTTTCCAATTTATACAATTCCAGTTTGCCTACATTATCCATATTCTTTTCAATCACATCAATTGGCTTACCCAATCTTTGCAACCCTTTCTCAATCATTCTTGCAATAGGATTTTCGGTATTTTTAGCAAGCCCTTTTGCAGCAGCAATATCACCATTGGTAATATGCTGTCTGATTGAATTAATAAACCCTTCATCATCTGTACTTGCTTTACGGATTACTAAAAGTCTTTCCGTAAAAAAATAAACTACCATTGCAAATAAAATAAACAATGGAATCATAATAGGTCCGCCCTTACTTAATAAAGTCCATAAAGACTCGACTTTTACTTCGCTAACCGTTCCAACAGCTGTGGAATCTAATTGTAATAGAATATTAAACATGCTTTTAAATTAAATTTTCAAAAACGAATGCAATTAACCAAATCTTATTGCGTTTGAGCGCAAAAAAATGTTAATCTTACTTAATTACTATTCTTACCGCCCATTTGTTGCATGGCCATAATTTGACGCATAGTCTTCTCCATCCCTTCACTACTACCATCCAGAAAAATCACATTCCCTTTTCCATACTCCGCGAAATTCTTGATGGCTTCTGTCCACATACTAAACAAAATAACATTAGTATCTAAATTAGCTTGTTTCATTTCCTCTGCTGCCTGACTCATTCCTTTTGCCACTTCTTCTCTGAACAAAGCGACACCTTGTCCACGAAGTTGTGCTGCTTCTCTTTCAGCTTGTGCAGCGATTTTAATGGCATTACCTTCGGCTTCTGCAGCTTTTGTTTTGGTAATTAGAAGTGCTTGTCCTTCATTTTCTGCTGCAGCTTTCAAATTATTACTCGCAACAACTTTACTCATACTTTCGATGATGGCCTGATCAAAAGTGATATCATTTATTTGAAGATCTTTTAAATGATAGCCCCAATCTTCCAATGATGCATCCACATGTTCTTTCACAAACTCCACAATATCTCTACGCAACAATAATATTTCTGATTGTTTTCTTGTAGCCACGAAAGCTCTGATATTTCCTTCAATTGTTCTTACCAGTGCCTGCATCAAATCCTTGTCACTAATAAATTTAAACGCTACATTCTGGATGGTATCTTCATTTTCATTTTGCACAGAATACAACAACATTGATTTGAAATATACATTTGCCTGGTCTACTGTTACCGCCTGAAATTCTAATTCGACAGAACGGTTTTGAATACTTACTCTTTTATACACCTGATCAATAAATGGGATTTTGAAACGCAGGCCTGGTCTTTGTATACCGGCATATTTCCCAAACCGGGTGATCACTGCAATCGTGCCTTGGTTGACTGTGAAGAGTCCGCTAAAGACAATAATCGCTCCGAGAATCACCCACCAAAATTGTGATAGTAGCATCATGATAGTATTATTTAAGGTTACAATTTATTTTTATCAGCACTGAAGTTAGGTCAAAAACCCTTACCGCGCTTTTAGCTCTTTATGCAATCGACTATTTTTTCAACTAATCAACCAATTCCTCAACTCTTCTCCTCCCAAATTTGACAAAGATGAACAATAGTTTCCGCTGCTTTCATCATATCATTCACCCCAATCCATTCGAGTTTACTGTGAATACCCTGCATGCCGGTAAAAATATTCGGACAAGGCAATCCGATATAACTCAGGCGACTTCCATCCGTACCACCTCTGATACTTTCTTTTTTTACAACAAGTCCTGTTCTGCAAATAGCTTCATCAGCATAAGCAGCCACTTGCGGACAAGTATCCAATACTTCTTTCATATTTCTGTATTGTTCCTGTTCTATGTATTCCATAGAAGTTCCTGGATATTGGCTCACTACTTTTTCAGCAATAGATTTTAATCTCTCGTGATGATCTTTAAGTCCTTGCAAAGTAAAATCTCTAACGATAAAACTGATGGTAGATTTCTCTGCAATTCCATTCACAGCAACAGGATGTACAAATCCTTGACGGCCTTCTGTAGTTTCGGGATTCCATTCATTTTTGGGTAATGCATCCAATACAGCACCGGCAATTTTTATAGCATTAACCAATTTGTCTTTAGCATATCCGGGATGAGCGATAACGCCATGTATAACTATCGTTGCAGCATCTGCGCTAAAGGTTTCATCTTCCAGACTGCCAGCATCACCACCATCCAAAGTATAGCCAAATTGTGCCCCTAATTTTTTCATGTCAATTTTTGCGGTGCCTTTACCTACTTCTTCATCAGGAGTGAAAATGATTTTAATATCGCCATGTTTCAGCGAAGGATTATTGATTAAGAAATGAGCGGCCTGCATAATAACGGCAACACCACTTTTATCATCAGCTCCCAATAAAGTATTTCCACTGGCTGTGATGATATCGCTACCAATATGATTTAATAAATACGGGCAGTTGCCGGTTTTCAACACCTGGGTAATATCATCAGGTAAAACAATATCCTTACCATCATAATTTTGATGTAAAATAGGCTTAACGTTTGTGCCACTGCAATCGGGAGCAGTATCTACATGAGAACAAAAGGCAATTACCGGAACATTGGCTTTATCAGTATTGGATGGAATCGTTGCATATACATAACCAAATTCATCCAACACAGCATCTTTCAAGCCCATTTGCAATAACTCTGTTTGCAATACCTTACCCAAATCTTTTTGCTTTTCTGTTGTAGGGTAGGCATTACTGTTAGGGTCGCTTTGTGTATCAATTTGCACATAACGCATAAAGCGCTCGGTTAATTCTTTTTTGTCGATGTTTACCATACAGCTCTTTGTTTAAAAGGTTTCATGAGTTCAAAAGGTTTAATAGGTTGCGCAGGTTTAGTAAAAAAGTATAATTGCCACTAAGGCGGAAATGCGGAAAGTTTCGCAAAGTTTTTTTACCAATCAACTAATTACCCCATCAAAATATTAATTGCCGCGAAGTCACAAAGGCACTAAGTTTCGCAAAGTTTTCG
>CALQJH020000020.1 GCA_943330835.2 Candidatus Kuenenia stuttgartensis | reverse complement strand
TTTTTTAAAAATATTAAGCAGGAGTCCTCCCATTAATCCGCCATACAAAGTCATGTAGTATGGATTTGATTTGATTACACATTTGCCATTAGCGCAGCCAACAAAATTCCAGTATAAAAAGCCGAGAGTGGCGCCCAATAGTATGCCTGATAAGGTCAATTTGTTTTGATTAATCCACTTCTTCATAAGTAATTTCTTTTGAGCTGTCATTGGATTTCGGTTTAGGAGAAGAACAATTATTAGTACCACAACATCCTGCATTAAATAAAGCCATTGTTGAAAATATAGCTCCTGCAATACCCATGAATACATCCTTTGAAGCAATTGCTTGAAGGAGAATCATTAATCCTAATGCCAATCTTAGGAATCTAAAAAAGGTCCAGTTTTTCAATATAGTGTTCATTTTTATTATTTTGATTTTTGTGTTTATAAAATAATAATCTATTTTTTATGCAGGTAGCATTTTGCTTTGACAAATAAAATCAGTTCTTGGAACATCCGTTTCACTGATCGCTTTAAATCCTCCGGCAACTTCTGTAAAATTTCTATAGCCTCGTGCCTGTAAAATACTGGAAGCTATCATGCTTCGATATCCGCCCTCACAATGAATATAAAAATGTTCTACAGGATTAATATCTTTTATCCAGTCGTTAATATTGGCCAAAGGTTTGTTGAAAGCATCTTCAATATGTTCTGCTGCATATTCAGATGCTTTTCGAATGTCAACAACTTTATCTGCTCCAATCTGAAGGTTGGCAGCAAATTGTTCAGGGGTGATTCTATTTACTACATCTGCTTTTTTCCCTGAATCTAACCAAGCTTTAATTCCTCCTTTTAAATGACCCAAAATATGATCAAAGCCTACACGACTTAATCTGGTTACCGTTTCTTCTTCCTTTCCTAGATCAGCAATTATCAGAATAGGCTGTTTTACATCAATAATTAAAGTGCCGACCCAAGGAGCGAAATCGCCGTCTAATCCAATATTCACTGATTGAGGAATAAATCCTTTGTAAAAGTCTGTATTTGAACGAGTGTCTAAAATTAGGGCGCCTGTATTTTCGGCAGCAACTTCCAACTCATCTGCTGTTAATGATCTCATGCCATTATTTAAAACCGTATCAAAGCTCATGTATCCTTTTTTATTCATTGCAACATTTAATCCGAAATATGCAGGTGGCGGGAGTAGCCCATCTGTAACTGCTTTTACAAACGATTTCTTGTCAGGTTGATTTAATGCGTAGTTTACTTGTTTTTGGTTGCCTAAATTGTCAACGGTTTCTTTCATCATATTTTTTCCGCAAGCACTTCCCACACCATGAGCTGGATAAACAATTACATCATCAGCAAGAGGCATTATTTTATTCATTAAACTTTCATAAAGCATTCCTGCCAATTCTTCCTGAGTCATTTGTGCAGCTTTTTGAGCAAGATCAGGGCGTCCTACATCTCCTAAAAAAAGGGTGTCTCCGCTAAAAATGCAATGGTCTTTTCCTGTTTCGTCCTTTAGTAGAAAAGTGCTGCTCTCCAAAGTGTGCCCTGGTGTATGTAAGACTTTAATGGTAATGTTGCCCAATTTAAATTCTTGTCCATCTGTTGCAACAATACTGTCGAATGCTGGATTAGCCGTTGGTCCATAAATAATAGAGGCGCCCGTTTTTTTACTTAAATCAAGATGGCCACTCACGAAATCCGCATGAAAATGTGTTTCAAATATGTATTTCAATATCACTCCGTCTTTTTTTAGTCTGTCTAAATATGGAGCAGTTTCTCTGAGTGGATCAACAATTGCAGCTTCTCCATTTGATGTGATATAGTAAGCCCCTTGAGCTAAGCATCCAGTATAGATTTGTTCGATTTTCATGATTTCCTATTGGTTTTTTGTAAAGGCAAATTTAGATAGGCCGATATTGTTTTAAAGTAACTTTTGTTGCATTCAACATTGCTACATGTCATACCTTTTTTACTAGTGATATAAATAATTCAGTTTCTTTTCTTTTATGAAAAGAGTTGTAACATTTTTCAAAGTGTTTTAAATTGAAGTGTTTTTCAAATAATGAAACATACTGAGCTTTACGACCGCCAAATGGAGGACCTTCATGTTCAAATACTCTATCAAATAAAACTCCGGTTAATTTACCATTAGGCGCTAATAGCGACTTCATTTTAGTAACATATTTTTCTCGAAGTGTGGGGCTTATGGCGCAAAAAAATGTCTGTTCGATGATTAAGTCATATTCTCCTTCATGTTCAAAAAAATCACCGAGAAGAATTTTAATGCAAGAATTGGAAGTGTATTTCTTTTTTAATTTTTCGACCAATGCTGGAGCGATATCAATAACTGTAATGTTTGTAAATTGATGTGCTAAAAGGTATTCTGCTTCGTAAGTGTTCCCGCAGCCTGGAATCAATATCCGAAGATTCTTATTGGTTAACTGGTCGATATATTCTTTTATTGGCGGTGAAACTTCACCCAAATCCCATCCAGTGGAATTGCCAATGTATTGATTATTCCAATAGGCTTCTCCTAATGATGAATCACAGCTGATGGTACAGCATTTTTCAGTTTGAATTTTTTCCATAGTGTAAATTTATTTGATTAAGATTTTAAAAAAGTGTGCTACTTCTTGTATTGACTTTTGCTAATCTGTTTATTGGTACAGCAAGTATAAAAATTTTGTCTATTTGCATTGCAAAAATAATTTAGGATACAAAAGTGCATGATACTTATTTTTTTAATGGTAATAAAGGTTACATAGTGATGATTTGTAACAAAAGTATCATAACGACATCTGCTATTTTACAGACCTTCGTGTATTAGTTATTATTAATTTACTTAAAAATAAACCAAATGAAAAAGAATATAGGAACAACAGATAAGTTGGTAAGAATAATTCTTGCCATAGTAATTGCAGTTTTATTTTTTACTACTATTATTTCCGGTGCGTTGTCAATTGTATTGTTGATATTTGCCTTTGTATTACTGCTTACCAGTTTTATAAGTTTCTGTCCATTGTATTGGCCTTTTGGGATTTCAACTATTAAAAAAAATAAAAAATAAATTAAATGTAGAGATATGGAACCACATTATTATAGCGTAGATGTTAATTGGATTGAAGACAGAAAGGGTGTGATGCATTCTCCCGATTTTAATCCACAAAAAAGTAATCAAATCGAAGTCGTTACACCACCACAATTCCCCAAAGGGATTCCCGATTTTTGGTCTCCTGAACATTTATTTACAGCAGCAGTGAGTAGTTGTTTTATGACTACTTTTTTGTCCATTGCAGAACATTCAAAACTATCCTTCACCAGTTTTACTTGTAAATCAAGTGGGAAGCTGGAACAGGTTGATGGGAAATTTATGATGAGTGAAGTGATCTTAGAACCATCCATTACAATTACTGATGAAAAGGATATGGAAAGGGCTGAAAGAATCTTACAAAAATCGGAAGCAGCATGTTTGATTTCCAATTCCATAAAATCAACAATTAAGTTAATTACAACAATTAAGGTGAAAGGAGTGGTTGTTTAGCCCCCCCAGATGGGTAGTGGAAAAAAGTAGTTACTGTAAAATGAAATAGTGTTCTTCCAATCACATAAACTTGAAAAAACGCCTGATCAAATCCTCTCCGAATTGTCAAAATTTGGGCGGCTTCGAAAAGTTATTAACATTTTTTTCAACAAGTTGATAACATTATTATAGGGAATAAGTATGCTGTAGGTAATTTGCCCCCCTTGTACAACCAAATTATCCCATGTCTAGAATTATCTCGAGCTCTCTTGCAAAAAATCTTCTAATTGCAATTCTTTTTCTTCTTTCTTTTAATGGCAAGGCATTGAATCCAAATGATTTTGTGATTACAAGGGTACCACTTACAGTGATTACCGTTTCTGTGAATTGTGTTGTAGTACCAATAGCACAAGACGATTCTGCTACAACGAATGAAGACAGCCCGCTAAATGGTACTGTTTCTACTAATGATATCCCAAGTGTCGATGGCATCAACACTTGGGCAGTCGTGTATAATCCATCACATGGCGTACTGGTTTTTAACGGCAATGGCACATTTAGGTATGCTCCGGTTTTGAATTTTAATGGGAGAGACACTTTCACTTATAAAATCTGCAGCCCTAATTCGAAATGTGATTCTGCAATAATGATTATTACGGTTAATCCCATTAATGATTTACCTCTTGCTGTTAATGATTTTATTACTATCAATGAAGACAACCCTTCATCAGGAAAGGTTTATAGTAATGATACGCAAAGCGGAGACGGAGGTAATAATTGGACTTTAGTGACCGGTCCTACAAGAGGTACTATTGTCTTTAATCTTAATGGTACATATACATACACTCCCAATCCAAACTATAATGGAAGAGATAGTATTTACTACAAATTATGTGATTTGAATGGAGATTGTTCCTTCGCGAAATTATTCATTACCATCAAGTCAGTAAACGATTTACCGGTTACACTTAATGATATTTTTCAGACAGATGAAGAGGTATCATTAAATGGGAGTGTATCATTGAACGATACACTTAGTGGAGATGGTGGTAACAATTGGTCATTGGTTAGGAATACTCTTTATGGTTCTCTAGGCTTTACAAACACTGGAGTATTTACATACATTCCACTTCCGGATTATAATGGGGTAGATAGTTTTTATTATAAATTGTGTGATGCTAATGGAGACTGTAGAACTGCAATCGTTGTTATCAATATCATTCCTACAAATGATTTTCCTATTGCTTTCGACAATATCAATTCAACAAATCAAAACACTTCAGTAAGTGGGGAGGTTTTTTCAAATGATACGCCTAGTCCAGATGGTGGGAATGTGTGGTCTCTGGTAAGTACAACCAGTAATGGGGCACTTGTTTTTAATGCAGACGGTACTTACTTGTATACGCCAAATTTGAATTTTTCAAGCGAAGATACTTTTTATTATAACTTGTGTGATATAGACGGGGATTGCGTTACAGCGATGACCATCCTAACAGTAGATGTAGTACTTCCCATTAATCTGCTTGCATTTACGGCGAATCAAAACAGTCTAAAAAATGTGGAGCTCAACTGGGTGGTAACAGCTGAATTAAATGTGCATCATTATGAAATAGAGAGAAGTGAAGATGGATATCATTTTAATTCTATAGGGAGTGTAAATGTTATAGATAATAGTTCAACAACAAAGTATTATAATTATACGGATAGATGGAATACTGCTTCGTCGTCAATTTATTATCGATTAAAAATAGTAGACAATGATGGAAGGCTTAGTTATTCTAAAATCATTTTGATAAAAATGAACGATTTGAAAAGTCAGGTAAAATTAATGGCCTTCCCAAATCCATTCAGCACAGATTTTAAATTGTCAATTACCTGTCCAGTTAAAACAAGTGCTGCACTGAGCATGATTTCGATGGACGGCAAAAAAATATTAGCGAAAAATATCGATTTGCTTGAAGGCAATAATCTAAAGGTCCTTCAAGGAATCTCTCAATTACAAAAGGGCGTTTATATGGTGGAGTTAGTAATAGGAGATGCTAAATATAGCATAAGAGTGATAAAGAAATAAGGCTTGCTGAGTGAGATGTTTTTAGTCCTGCAGTAGGATTTCCTATTGTTGATTATTATTTAATTTTAATCAGTATTTGGTATTTACTTCATAGAGTCCGCTGAATAAATAACATTTTCCAGTTTCGGATTCTGTGCATTTGTATCTTTTTCGAATAAGGGGGCCTTTTATAAATTTCCTTCCGCCTTTAATACTGAAAAAACTGCCCGATGGAAGTTGTTCTACCAGGCAATGACCATCCTTTTTTTTGTCGTAATTACGCAGTACCCTGAGTAATTGCTCATCTCCACAACTGCTTGCTGAAGGGTTTTTTAGGGTTTTTTGTAATGCTGCCTCTATGTCTGCGGGGAATATTTTTTTTGATAAAAAAGCCGCTAAAATTTTGCCAAAACAACTTTTCCATTCTGTTCCATGTGCTTGAACTTTATTTCCATACTTATCAAATGTAAACAAGTGTGCCAATTCATGCAAAAGTGTAATCAGAAAGCTGTATTTATTTAAATTACCGTTAACGCTTATCCGATGTCCTTTGTCCTGATGTGCGTGTCTGTAATCGCCAAGTATACTTTGGCGTTGTTTGGTTATCGTGAGTTGTACTTTGTATTCCTGTAAATAATTTATTACATCAGGGCAGCTATTTTCAGGCAGGTAATCCTGTAATTGCTGGAGAGGTACTTCTTGCTTAGGCATTAGATTTTTTATTCAACTTCATTACAGTATAGACTTCAGTTGCAAGGTAGATAAGATAAATAAAAAGAGAAATAAAAACCCCTCTTTTGTTGAACTGCTTACCACTAGCGTATACATAAATAACTACAGCAATCATAGAGCAAAACATTTTAAGAATCATGCCCGACATTACACTTCTGATAAATACATTTGGGTTTTTGTTTTTAAGGCCCCTGGCTTGAATGGCCATTGAAATCAAACTGATGAATAAAAAGAAAGCATTTGACATGATCAAAAGATTTGCATCTATATAATGAGAAGAAAGAAATTTTGTAGAGGTAAGAATTAAAAAAACGAGGACTAAAAATACTAACAATAATGGTGCTGATTTTTTCATAAATAATAATAAGCTTAGTTTATTTTTTGGTATTGGTTTCTATGATAATTTTAATAATAATGGAAGAAATGAAAAGCAAAGGCAGGATCCAAATAGCCAATGGCGTATTGATTTTTAGCCAATGATCAATTTTAGATCCTATAAAAAGAAACAAGCCTAACCCTGTCATAAATTGAAAGGTAAGCCCTGCATATTTCCATAAAATATTATTATTTGAGTCTTTCATTGGGGATATTTTAAATCCTTATTAATCATCAATGTTTTCCAATTTTGGAAGTTTCAATTGGCTGGTATCCAATTTCACCACTTGCCCTTTCAATGCTTTGCTTATGTCTTCGTAATAACGGTGTTCTTGAAGTAATGCTGTTTCAATAGAATCAGTTCTAATTTTTAAATTTCGGTAAGCTTTCATTTGTTTAGCGTTTCCGTAACCGACGCCAGGCAAATAATATTTTAAAGGGGTGAAAATGATCAAAGAGGATGTTAGCACCACTAATACAACAAATAGGGAACTTATGGCTACATAAACACTTAGTCTTGTTAATTTGAACTGAATAATCTCTTCAAAAGTGTCTTCGTTTTTTATGACCAACCGGTAATTATTTCTTAATCTTTTGAGCGGGTTTGTCGTTTCTGTTTTTGTCATTTTGCTAATTTCAAACTTAAAAATACAAAACTGAGTGGAATCTCTATAAAATATTAATGCAGGTGGATATGGGTATTGTCTTTATTCTTTAACTTTTATTAGAAAATGCGTTAAAATCAGTAATCTAGGCCTGCTTTTTTATTGCAGTGAAACAAAAAATGCCGATATTTATCCGAATTATTTAACCGCATAAATTCATTAAATAGCTATAACAGTTGACTTCTAAACTGAGTACGATAATAAAGGCTATAAGATGTGACCAAACTTTAAGAACAATTATACACACATGAAAGTAAGAATAGCTCTTAGTTTTTCATTTTTTATACTATCCCAACTGATTTGTTTGAGTATTTATGCTCAACCTACCTGGACATTTGAGCCCTTCGGCAAACAAAAAAAGCCTGAGCAATTTGAGACTAAAAAGTTAGCGTCCGAGAAGACCGAAGACAGGAAATTTACTTTCTTCAGACGTATTTCACAAAATACTTTAACGCATTATAACTTCTATTTTAATGCCAATAACAAACTTAATACAGTTTTAGATCAGGCTAAGTCGGCTCAAAAGGAGGATTACTCCAAAACGATTTCATTTTTTCCTTACGATTTAGAAAGTACCTCAAGTCAGCAGACGGAATTGGATTCTGTGATTTACAAATCAACTGCGGCAATTTTGTTGCATGATTTGAGAACAGATTGGGTAGACAATATGTATTTGCTGATTGGGAAATCTTATTATTACAGAAAACAATTTGATTCTGCTGCATTGACCTTTCAGTTTATTAACTATAATTTATTTCCCCGCAAAAAAAGAGAAGACGACAATAGGATTGTTGGGGCAAACAATAGAGCTAAAAGTTCTAAGCTGAGTATCGCAGATCGGGAAAAAAGAAATTTCATTCAGAAGTTAGTAACGCTTCCGCCTAGCCGAAATGATGCATTGATTTGGCTAGCACGTACTTTTATTGAACAGGAATTGTATGGGGAGTCAGCAAGTTTGATTAACGTTTTACAAGAGGATCCTAATCTTCCTAAGCGATTGAAAAATGATCTTAATGTAGTTACTGCGTATTGGTATTTCAAGCAGAGTGGTTATGATAGCGCCGCAGTTTACCTGGAGAAAGGCTTGTCTTATGCTGACAATAAAATTGATAAAGCCAGATGGCGCTATTTACTTGGTCAGCTTTATGAGAAGAATGGCGATTTCGATAAAGCGTCTTTCTGTTATAAAAAAGCAGCAAAAGGAACTGTAGATCCCTTGATGGATATCTATTCCCATTTGAATAATGCAAAAATGCTTCGCACAGCTGGCGGTAAGAAAGAGTTGATTAATAATATTGCTTCATTATTAAAAATGGCGAAGAGGGACAAATTTGAAACCTATCGCGATATCATTTTTCATAGTGCTGGATTATTGAGTTTGCAAATAGCTGATACGCTTAACGCGGTGAAGTATTTTACTAAGAGTTTGTCTGTAAATGAAAACAATGTTGATTTCAAAAGTAAAACCCATTTAGAATTGGGTAAAATTGCTTACGTACAAAAAGCATACAAAAAAGCTGCTGATCATTATGATAGTTTGGATGCAACCAATCCTTCCATTGCGGAAGATTCTATTCAAAACGCAGATAGAAAAGCTTCCTTGCGACTTGTGGCTACTCAAATGAATATCATTGAACTTGAAGATAGTCTGCAAATGATTGCGGCATTATCTCCAATGGATAGGGATGCTTTTATTAAAAAACTGGTGAAAGGTTTCCGTAAATCCAAAGCCAGTAATGAAGACAATAGCTCAGGCGGCGATGTGTTATCTTCCAGTTTTGACAATTCGAAAAACAATGCTCCAATTGATTTGTTCGCCAATTCATCAAAAGGAGGCGAGTGGTATTTTTACAATTCCAACATGAAATCCAGAGGGTACAGTGAATTTAAAAGTAAATGGGGTAAACGCAATAATGTTGATAATTGGCGCAGGCTTTCCAGCATGAGTATGGGTGTTCCTATAAATGATGCTAAGGGTAATGCAGATCCAATGGCAGCGCCTGATTCTTCTACAACTCCCCAACAACAATCAGGGAAGCCCATTGAATATACTTACGATGCATTATTGCTTAATGTGCCCGTTTCAAAAGAGATGCTGGATAGCAGTAATCTTAAAGTAGCAACTGCGATGCTGGCATTAGCAAAGCTTTTTGAAAATGAGTTGAAGGATTACCGGCAGTCTATTCATACCTACGAAACTTATTTACAACGGTTCCCTTCAAAATTAAGGAATGGCGAAGTTTATATTGGTTTGTACCATTGTTATCTCAAGTTGGAAAATAAGGAAAGAGCAGCTTATTATAAACACTTATTAGATACAGAATTTGAAGACAGCAGATTTGCGAAAATGCTTAATGATCCACAATCACTAGAACCCAACAAGAATAATCCAGTAGCATTAAAAAAGTATGAAGCTATTTATGATTTGTTTGTAAATGGCAGTTTTGATTCCGCACTTGTTTTAAAAAAGATTGCCGACAATTCCTATGGTAATCATTATTGGACTCCGCAGTTGTTGTTTATTGAAGCCATTTATCATATTAAATGTGTGGAAGATAGTGAAGCACTTCTTTCTTTAAATGCATTAGTTGCTAAGTATCCAAAAACAGCTTTAGCCAATAAGGCTTCCACTTTAATTGAAGTGTTGTCAAAAAGAAAGCAGATTGAAAGTTATTTAGATAGCATTTCAGTTTCCAGAGCAGAAGAGGAAGATAAAGTGATTATGTCTAATCAGCAAAATGCAGTATTAAATAAGCCGTCAATTAGCATGCCGGTATCTCCAAAATTGAGTGGTATTAAAACAATTCCAAAAGGATTAGACTCCTCCATCAAGTTGCCGCCATCAATGGTGAGTGGTACATTTAAGTGGCAGGCAGATAAAGAACACCTTGTAGTCATGATGTTGGACAATGTAGACATTGTATATATTAACGAAGCGAAAAATGCTTTTAGCAGGTACAACAGAGGTAACAATTATTCCAAAGTTATTATTAATAAAGAAGTATATAATCCTCAGAAAACTTTCTTATTATTTAGTGTATTTGAGAATGCAACAGATGCAGTTGCTTATTGTGATAAAATAAAAAAAGCAGCTCCAACAGAAATGTCCTGGTTGCAAGCGTCGAAGTATTCATTTATGATTATTTCTAATGAAAATCTTCAGTTGTTAAAAACCAATAAAGATTTAGACGGGTATAAAAAACTTTTAAATAATCAATACCCAGGTAAATATTAAACAATGAAAGTATTTTAAATTATTGTTTTTATTTTGAAAGACTGATAGGAATTATCTTAATATCAACAAAGAAAAGAAAGCTATAACCGTGGTCAAATTATACAAACTCAATTAACACATGAACCGTTCAATTCAATTACTGTGGCGATTTTTTTTTGGAGGGATTGGTTTTATTGTCCTGTTATTTACGGCTGCAACATTTGGGCTGTTTGGTAAAATGCCATCCGTACAACAATTGGAAAATCCTGAAGCAGATTTGGCTAGTGAACTCATCAGTAGTGATGGCGTGTTGATGGGGAAATATTATTCCGAAAACAGAAGCGAAGTAAAATACAGTGAAATTTCTCCCAACATTATTCATGCCTTAATTGCAACAGAAGATGAAAGGTTTTATGATCACTCTGGTATTGATATGCAAGCACTGGCAAGGGTTTTATTCTCTGCAGGTACACAAGGCGGAGGTAGTACCCTTACCCAGCAATTGGCAAAGATGATACTTGGACAAGGAAGAGGGAATGTTGTTGTTAGAGGAATACAGAAATTAAAAGAGTGGATTGTTGCGGTGAAATTGGAAAAGAATTTTACCAAAGAAGAAATCATTGCCTTATATCTGAATCGTGCACCTTGGGGAAATGTTTATGGGATTAAAAATGCATCAAGAACGTATTTTCAAAAAGACCCCAAAGATTTAAAAATTGAAGAAGCTGCAGTGTTAATTGGTATGCTGAAGGGCTTTATCTATGAGCCTATCCGTCATCCGAAATCTTCCATACAAAGAAGGAATATTGTTATCAATCAAATGGCACTTGCTAAACAACATTTTATTACTCAGGCAGAAGCCAATAAACTGAAATCAAAACCTTTAATTACTAACTATAAAAAGATCGATGAAAATGTAGGAATTGCACCTTACTATCGTTCTGTATTAATTGGCGTGCTTAAAGATTGGTGTAAGAATAATAAAAATCCTAAAACAGATGAACCTTATAATTTATTTAGAGACGGCTTGAGAATTTATACCACCATAGATTCAAGAATGCAGCAATATGCGGAAAGAGCAGTTGAACAACATATGCCTGTCATTCAAAAAAAGCTGGATGATTATTTTAAATTAAAAGGAAATAAACTTTGGGAAGGTCATGACAATATCATCATAGCTGCAATGAAATATACAGACAGATGGAAGACCATGACTGAAGAAGGCATTGATACAGCAGCAATAATGAAATCCTTTCATGTGCCTGTTAAGATGAAAGTCTTTTCATGGTCGGGTAATGAGAAGCATGAGAAGGATACGATAATGACTCCATTTGATTCTATAAAGTATCACAAACAATTATTACAAACATCTTTTGCGGCAATGGATCCAAGAACAGGTGAAATTAAAGCATGGGTTGGTGGCATAAATTACAAGTGGTTTAAGTATGACCATGTTACCGCAAATCGTCAGGTAGGTTCTACCTTTAAGCCGTTGCTTTATACACTTGCTGTTACAGATGCTGGTTATACTCCGCAGACTTATATTTCGGGTGGCCCACTTACTTTAGGGGGCAAAACGATTAGTACAGGTGGCGGAACGATGGCATTTTGTTTAGCAAAATCTTTGAATGGTGCGGCATGGCATCTTATGGCAACGATAGGGGTTAGACGAACCATAGAATTCGCAAAGCAATGTGGTATTACAGCAACGTTACCTCCATATCCTTCCATCGCATTAGGAACTGCTGAAATTCCAATGTTGCAAATGTTGCAAGCTTACACCATGTTTCCCAACAAAGGGTATAATACACAGCCAGTATATTTGACCAGGATTGAAGATAAGGATGGCAATTTATTAAAGGAGTTCACTACCACTCAAAGCAAAGAAGTGATCAGTGAGGCAGATGCTTATACCATGGTAAGAATGATGCAAGGTGTTGTTGAATTTGGAACGGCAAGAAGGGTGAACAGTTATAATATTCCTGCTCAAAAAGCAGGGAAGACGGGTACAACAAATGCAAATACTGATGGATGGTTTATCGGGTATACGCCAGAGTTATTAGCAGGTACATGGGTTGGTTGCGAAGATCCTTTTATTCCTAT
>CALQJH020000019.1 GCA_943330835.2 Candidatus Kuenenia stuttgartensis | reverse complement strand
TAAATACGGGCTCTGAATTTATTGAAGAAAACCCACCAAATGCAATAGCTGCCCCACCAAAAGCGCCTATCAAAGCGTGAGAGGAAGAAGAAGGAATACCATACCACCAAGTAAATAAATTCCAGGTTATGGCAGAAAGTAATCCTGCAAAAATGACAATCAACATATTGAAGCCATTAACAACTTCAGGCTTGACTGTTTTGGCAATGGTATTAGCAACGCCATGGTCTTTAAAAATGAAGTAGGCGACAAAGTTGAACATGGCTGCCCAAACTACAGCTTGTCCAGGGGTGAGCACCTTGGTGGATACTACAGTGGCTATAGAATTAGCTGCATCATGAAAGCCATTGATATAATCAAAAATCAGGGCTAAAGCGATGATTATTATCAATAAGTTCATAGAATAAATTTTGTGCTGAATTGATGTGGAGGAATAGAATTAATGGTGAATGGTAATCATTTTTTTTATGCGTATTTCACTATGATTGATTCAATCACGTTTGCAGCGTCTTCACATTTATCCGTAACAACTTCCATAATTTGATAAATCTCTCTTTTTTTGATAACTTCTTTTGCATCGGGCTCTGTTGCAAATAATCTTTCAATACTCATATCAAAAATATCATCTCCCTGGTTTTCAATGCTGTTAATGGCAACGAGCGCATCCGTTATTTGACGCATATTTTTCATGTTGCGTAATTCGGTAACGGCCTTGTGTACATGAATACAACCTAACGCAATTAAATCCGCCATTTTTTGAATGCCGATATCATTTGGGTCTACATTGTAAAAGTTAATTTTTTTTGCTGAAGCATAGATACAGTCTGCAATGTCATCAAGAGCTGATGCCAAATAATGGATGTCTTCTCTGTCAAATGGGGTGATGAAATTCTTGCCTAGCTCTGTAAATATCTGATGCGTATAATCATCATTGATATGCTCCATATCTTCCACTTCCTTTATCAGTTTCCCTCTCTGCTCGAAATCAGGTTCGCTTACGACGTCTTTAAGTTTTGCCCCCATTTTTACCAGCACTTCCGAAACGCTTTCAAATAATTGATAAAACACCCTGTCTTTCGGAAGGAAAATCTTAAGTATTGTATTAAACGCCATGTTTTTTTATTTAGCGACAAAAATAGTATTGTTTTTAACTAATTTAACGATCGACAAATTCATTTTAGCGATATAGCCATTATTGATGCGGTTTTTATATTTTCTTTTAAAATTTTTTCTTCTCAAATATAATACTGGCAAGGGTTTTGTTTTTTTTGCACTATTAGCTGGGCAATAAGGCGTAACAATTTGGTAACATTCGCCTGGCTTTAATATATTATCAATAGGGGGTAATTAAAATTGCTACGTAAAAAGATTGGAGTTCTTAGCTTTTAAATAAGCCATAAGCTTATCTTTGCACCTTGTTTTTAACGTGTGTCATTATTCAATCTTATTCTAATTATACAATTGGAATATTAAGGCTAAACCTCTTCTCAAAATGTATAAAACTTATTTAATAGTATTTTCGTTTTTATTGTTCATCACATTTGAATCATGTATATCAAGCAAAAAATTAAATTATTTTGATGATCAAATTCCAGGTGTTCAAAAATTAGACTCCACTAAGTTGTTTAATATTCAAAGAATTAAACAAAATGACAGGTTGACTATTGTAATTAGTTCTACTGATCCTGCATTGACAGCATATTTGAACCCAAATGTCTCTTCTGTAAATAATATTGGTGGTTATTTGGTTGATTCAAAAGGTGCGATTGAATTTCCATTGCTTGGAAAAGTTGCCATTGAAGGCCTAACCTCAGTGGAAGCGGCCACGCTTTTAAAAGAAAAACTGGCTTATTTTTATAAAGATCTTTATGTGAATGTATCACTTCAGGGTAAAGTATTCTTTTTAACCGGTAGAGGTGGCGGGAATTTTCCTTTGCAAAATGAAAGAATGACTATTTTAGAAGCGGTTGCTCAAATGCCCAATAACGATCCCTATGATAGAAGAGATGATGTTTGGCTTATTAGAGAAGATAGTGGACAACGTTACTTTTCGAAGGTAAATTTGAATAGCAAGAAAATATTCGAATCGCCATATTATTATTTAAAAAACAATGATGTTATTTATATCAAACCAGGTAAATTCAGTAATACCTGGTTCAATACGGCTTCAAGTCCTGTTAGAGGTGTGATAACTATTTTTGGAAGTATTCTGGCGATGTTTTTAGTACTAAGAAATTTATAAAATATGAGTAAGCTTGATCAGAATATTTGGGAAGGCAATGTTGCCAAAATTGAAAAAGACAATAGCGGTATTGAAAAATCTTCAGCCGGTGCCTTTGATATAGATTTCAGAAGAATTCTTGCTTTATGGCCATTTATATTATTGTTTTCTTTGTTAGGGTATGCTGTAGGCAGCATTTACTTACGTTACGTAACACCCATTTACACTATTTCCACAAGTATTAGTTTAGAAGAAAAGGAAGAGGTTTCATTGGGACAGGCCCTTTTGGGAACGTCCAGAGACCCATTAAATGATAAAATTGCGTATTTCAAATCTCCTACATTAGCAGCTCAACTAATTGACTCTTTAGGAATTGAGTATCATGCAGAATCTCAAGGCCGATTTAAGAATAAGGATTATTATGGAATGTTGAGATGGGAAATCATAGTCAGTCAAGGTAAAGAAATACCAGAAATCAATTTCTCCATATTGCCGAATTCAAAAGGCTTCCATTTCGTTTCCGGCTCATCAAATGGAGAGGCTATTTGGGATTTGCCCTTTTATGTGAATAATGTAATGGTAGTGGTGAAGCAAGTTAAAGACGTTACAACACGGAATCCAATTTACTGTTATAATGTTAACAAATTGGCAGAAGCTTTCAGACTGAGTAGTGGTATTACGGTAACTCCATCAAAAGAAAGTAATGTTTTGTCTGTAAAGTATTCAGATATTTCCAGTGAAAGAGCCATTGATATTCTAAACGGGTTAATCAGATTACAAAATCAGGTAATGGAAAAAGATAAATCGATAGGCTTTTCTAAAGCTATTGATTTCATCGAACAAAGAATGGAGCCCCTGCGAAGAGAATTGGATTCCATAGAATCATCTTTGGCTGCTTTTAAAGCAAGCAGAGGATTAGCAGGTTCCTCAACAAACAGTGAAATATACCTTCAAAGAATGCAAGGCTATGATAATGAGCTCACTCGTATTCATATCATGGAAGCAACCATAAAAGCGGTAGAAGATTTCATAAAAAACCCCAATTTAAAAGACGCGGATCTTGCTTTTGTTGGTATAGAAAATACAGGATTGCAGGCATTATGCAGTCAATACCAATTGATGAGGATTCAGCGTGATAAATTAGCCCTGACTGCTCAAGAAACAAACCCTACTTTGATTCTTGTTGATAAAAATCTTGCGGACCTCAGGAGTAATATGGAAAAACAATTAGCCAGTTACAAAAACAATCTTAAGATTGCTCAAGATACTTATCAACAAAAAATTGGCAGCGCCAGTGCATTATTGCAAAATGTACCTATCATTGAAAAGGAGTTGATGGATAAAACTAGGTTTCAAAATATCAAAGAGGCCTTATATCTAACCTTATTACAAAAGCGAGAAGAAGCCTACATTGCTAAGGCTTCAGTGAATGTAAATACAAAAATAATTTTCCCGCCTTTGAAATCAAATGCCATTATTAAACCTGGCAAGTCTACCATATTATTAACATCGATTTTAATTGGATTATTCTTACCAATGTTATTTGCGATTATTAAAGAGATCACGAATAAGAAGATTATCTCTAAAAAACAGTTGCAAAGTATTTCGGATTTGCCTGTTTTGGCTGAACTCGAACAAGTGGCTAATACGGAGACCTATCCTTTTGTAATTGGTGGAAATAACAGGTCAATGTTTGGTGAACAAATACGCTCCTTGCGTACCAACATTAATTTTTATCTGAATGCTGAAAAGTCAACAAATTATATCCTTCTGACATCAAGTGTGAGTGGCGAAGGAAAATCATTTCTTTCCATGAATATTGCGAAGAGTTATTCCTTACAAGGAAAGAAAGTAGCTTTGATGGAATTCGATTTAAGAAGACCGAAGATAGCTAAAGCATTAGGTTTTAGCGAAGGTCAAAATGGGATTACTAGTTTATTACTCGGAAAGAGTACTGCTTCAGAAATTGTTATTCCTATTATTAATGACGAAAAAGAGCACTTAGATTTATTTCCTTCTGGAGCAATTCCCCCCAATCCGCAAGAGTTATTATCTGCTAAATATATGTCAACATTAAAGACTTATCTGGATGAAAATTACGACATCGTTATTATTGACACACCTCCATTTGGAATTGTAGCAGATGCTCAGATTTTGGGAGCCTGGGCAGATTTAACTTTAATTGTAACTCGTTTTAATCAAACAGTTAAAGAACAAATACAAGAAATCAACGAATGGCACAGCAGAGGCGTTTTTAAAAGTGAAGCGTTGATATTTAACGGCGTAAAAAATACTGGATATTTCGGTTATAAGTACGGGTACTATTACTATAAGCGTAAATATGGCTATGGTTATTATTCTAATTATGTTAGCGGAAAAAAAGACAAAGGAGTATATTAATTAAAAATAGTTGTTGCTTATTTTAATAAGAAATCTATAAAGACTATCTTCTTTATTCATCAAGTAAAACAATGTTCCAATAAAATCCATGTCCACTCAAAAAGATAATATTATTGTAACAGGTGGAGCAGGCTTCATTGGAAGTCATGTAGTGGAATTGCTCTTACAACATCAATATGCCGTAACCGTTATTGATAATTTCGATCCTTTCTATGATAAAAAAATTAAGCAAAATAATATCAGTTCCTTCATTTCTAATCCTGATATAACTTTTCTTGAGCTAGATATTCTAGATAAAAATCAACTTGAAATTCAGCTAAGCGGCGACTATAAAGCCATTATCCATTTGGCAGCAAAAGCCGGAGTAAGGCCTTCTATTGAAAATCCAACTTCCTACCAGGCAGTAAATGTTGCCGGAACACAAAACCTGCTTGAAATCGCAAGAGTAAAAGGCATCAAACAATTTGTTTTCGCTTCTTCCAGCAGTGTTTATGGAGTAAATAAAAATATACCATGGCAAGAAAGTGATGGATTGTTATTTCCCATCAGTCCTTATGCAAGTACAAAAATTTCTGCTGAGTTAATGGGGCATGTGTATAGCCATCTTTACGGGATTAGATTTATAGCTTTACGTTTTTTTACGGTATATGGCCCAAGACAAAGGCCAGATCTGGCTATTCATGCGTTTAGTAAAAAAATATTAAATGATGAGCCTATAAACTTTTTCGGTGACGGCAGTACGAAAAGAGATTATACTTATGTAGATGATATTGTCGCAGGAGTTTATAGCGCACTTCATTATACTTCCTCTGATTATGAAGTATTTAATTTAGGCAACCACCATACTGTTTCATTGGCAGAAATGGTCAATACTTTAGAAGCAGTCTTTGAAAAAAAAGCAATAATCAACAAACTACCCGAACAAATGGGAGATGTTTCCATAACTTATGCTGATATCAGCAAAGCACAACGTTTGCTTAATTATAATCCTCAAACTCCATTTAATATTGGGGTTTCCAATTTTAAAGATTGGCTTTTGGAACAAAAAAAATAATTATTCGTCACCAGTTTTTATTCGATTTGAACAATGGCCAAGATTAAAGTTTTACATATTATTAAGTCTCTCGGTCGCGGTGGTGCAGAAGTATTATTGCAAGAGACTTTAATGATTCATGACAAGGATCAATTCGAATTTCATTATATTTATTTTCTTCCCTGGAAGAACCAAATGGTTGCCGGTATTGAGCATGCCGGAGGAAAGGTTAACTTATTCTCTGCAAAAAATAATATTTTCATTTTACTGCAAACCTTTAGGGTAATTAAATACATCAGATCAAACAACATTGATTTAGTACATTGTCATCTTCCATGGGCAGGGTTTTTGGGAAGGTTTGTTTATAAACTAATCAACATCCCTGTTTTTTATACTGAACATAATATTCAACAACGGTACCATAGCATTACTAAGACTTTAAATAAATTCACTTTCAATTGGCAATCGAAAGTAGTTGCGGTTTCAAATGATGTTGCCGTTTCTATAGAAAAAACCATCCATCCGAAAGTGCCTGTGACTACCATTTTAAACGGGGTAAATACGCTGTCGTTTCAAAGAGACTTGAAAGAAGGCATCAGCAAAAGAATGGAATATAATATTGATGCTGGTGCTGTTCTTGTTGGAACCGTTGCTGTTTTTAGATTTCAAAAAAGGCTGAAAGAATGGATTGATGTATTCAAGATGGCACATCAAAAATTTCCAAATATCAGAGGCTGTATAATAGGCGATGGTATTTTAAAAGAAGAAATCATGAATCATGTAACAGCTGCCGGCATGGAGCCGTATATTATTTTTCCTGGATTGCAGACTCATGTAAGACCCTGGTTTTCTGCTATGGATATTTTCATGATGACCTCCTCATTTGAAGGGCTTCCGATTGCATTACTTGAGGCGATGAGTATGGAATGTGCTATTGTATCTACAGATGCTGGAGGAATCAAAGAGGTTATCAGAAATGGCAAAGATGGCTTTACGGAAGCTGTAGAGGACTGGACCTTATTAGAAAAGCCATTAGCGTATTTGATTCAAAATCCTATGGAGATAAAAAGTTTTGGCAGTAAGGCAAGAGCAAGAGTTGAAGAGGCGTTTAGTTTGACTCATATGGTTAATCAAATCGAAGTTTTATACAAATCTGTTTCCAATCAATAATTTAAAAAATGGAATTCTCTCAAGCGCAACAAACAGACCTGCCGGAAATTATTGCCGTACTTAAAAAAAGTCTGGGAGAAAGTCTGTTGCCTAAATCAGAAGCCTACTTCATATGGAAACATTTAAAGAATCCATTTGGCCAATCTAAAATCCTTCTGGCAAAAGAAGCAAATAAAATTATTGGCGTTAGAGCATTTATGCGTTGGCGTTGGGTTAATGCTACTCAAACCATAACGGCTGTGAGAGCTGTTGATACAGCCACTGATCCACTGCATCAGGGGAAAGGGATTTTTAGCCAACTCACTAAGAGGGTAGTTGATGAATGTAAAAGTGAAGGTGTTGGATTTGTGTTTAATACTCCAAACAGTATTAGTATGCCTGGGTATTTAAAATTGGGCTGGTATGCTATTGGCAGAATGCCTTTGTATATAGGCCCAGGAAGTATGGCGCCGAGATTATTTTCAGAAAAGGCAATGGAGAAAATTTATGCAGGATACTCAACTAAAGACGTTTTTCAAAAGTTAAATAAAGACTGGAGTGTAAGCCCTGCGCCAATGATGATGCATACTCCTGTTAATTATGCATACCTGAATTGGCGGTATAACGAATGCCCGGTTGCTGTTTACGGTGCCGTTATAGAACCAGGTCAATTTGGTTTTATATTTCGCTTAAAAAAAGTAAATCGTTTTATAGAATTACGAATCTGCGAGCTTTGGACAGAAAATAGTGCTGCTGATAAATTAGCAAAAAAAGCCATTAAAAAATTAATAAGAGCAACGAGACCTGTTTTGGTTACTTGTGCCCCTTCTCCTTTATTTGAAACCTCTAAAAAAAGAATTCTTGGATTATTTGGACCAATGAAAAAAGGGCCAGTGGTTACTTTAAGACCTCTTGCCATTGATAAACTTAATATCTTTAATGAGTTTACTAAATGGAATCCATCCATAGGGTCAATGGAATTATTTTAAGACATGGACATCATAATCGTTATAATTCTCATAATATTGATCAACGCTTATTTGGTCAAGTATGTAAATGCCAGGTTTAATTTACGTTCAAAAAATTACATATGGACGTTGTTTGCCGTTCACTTTTTACTCACCTGTGCTTATATTGTTTATACAGCTAGCTCGAGAAGTGATTCCGTGAGTTATTTTTTGAGAACATCAGAAGCAACAGACTGGTTAAGCCTTTATGAATCTGGAACAAAGTTCATCGGGTTTCTCTCCTGGCCTTTTATTAATGTTTTAGATTTATCCTATTATTCAGTGATGATTTTGTTCTCTTTTTTCGGGTACTTGGGGATATTATTTTTCTATCTTGTTGCTGAGGAAAACATAAAAACCAGAACAATTTGGAATCAATTTAGTATTGTAGAAATCGTATTTCTTTTTCCAAATCTACATTTTTGGACATCTTCTTTAGGCAAAGGCAGTACCATTTTTTTAGGTATAGGATTATTTGTGTTCGGATTGAGTAGATTCAACAGAAGAATTATCCCTTTGTTCTTAGGAAGTTATTTGATTTTCATGATAAGGCCTCATATATTATTGGCAATTGTTTTAGCTGTCGTAATTGGAATTTTTGTAACTAATAAGGGTATTAAACCAATTTTTAAATGGTTGATTATTATCATTGCAATTGTTGTATTCATAAATATTAGTGACAGTGTATTGAAGTTTACTGATGTTGATAGTTTAGATATCACATCATCTTCAAAATTATCTCATCGGGCAAATGAATTGGCTAAATCTAACTCTGGCATTGATATCCAGAATTACAATATCTTTTTTAAATTGTTTACTTTTTGGTTTCGACCTTTATTTTTTGATGGCCTTGGAACGTTAGGATTAATAGTTTCTTTTGAAAATGTAGCTTATTTATGGATGTTCTTTGTTGCAATGATGACTTTCTTTAAAAGGTGGTCTGATTGGAATGGATTTTTCAGAATCAGTTTATTTTTCTTTTTTTTGGGGTCATTTATTTTAGCACAGGTAAGTGGAAATTTGGGTATTGCATTGCGACAAAAATCTCAGTTTATGCCTTTCTTGTTTTTGCTATATTGTAAAGCGGTTTCTATTAAAGAATCACTTGGTCAACAAAGGGGCGCATCATAAAAATCGATAAAAAATAAATCTTTTATGCAAAATTCCGGAGTCTTCAATATATCACTTGACTTTGAGTTGCATTGGGGCTGTTTCGAAACCAAAAGGGAACTGAATACCCCTGCACAAGAATATTTCAACAATACAAGAAAGGCAATTCCTCAAATGCTATCTCTTTTTGAAGAGCATCATATTCATGTAACATGGGCAACCGTTGGGATGTTGTTTTGTAAGGATATAAAAGATTGGGAAGCACATATCCCATCTGTAATACCCAATTTCCATAATCATAAAGTATCTGCATACGAATGGGTAAAAGAATTTGGATTTTTTAGTGAAAAAGATCCCTTTCATTTTGCACCTGAAATCATTAAAATTATACAATCAACACCCCATCAGGAGATTGGTACACATACTTACGCTCATTATTTTTGTTTGGAAGATGGTCAGACTATCGAGCAGTTTCGAGCGGATATAAAAATGGCTTGCGAAGTAGCAAGAGATTTTGGCATTGAGATGAAGTCCTTGGTTTTTCCTCGCAATCAATTTAATAAAGATTATATTTCTGTTTGTAATGAATTTGGAATTATTGCTGTGAGATCAAATCCAAAAGTATGGTATTGGTCACCTACTACAGCTTCCGGATTTTTTCGAAGATTATTCCGATCGGGCGATGCATATTTAAAAATACAGCCAATTAAAATGGTTTATTTAAAAGATATTGACACAAAACAACTTCCTCTACAACTGCCAGCCAGTAGGCTTTATAGGCCATGGTCGCCTAAATATGCACTTGCCAACAAGTTGAAAATGAGAAGAATATTAAAGGAGATGACACGCGCTGCAAAAAAAGGAGCTTATTATCATCTTTGGTGGCATCCACACAATTTTGGAAACTACCCATCGCAGTGCCAAGAGGAACTAAAAGAAATTATTCAACATTATAATTTTCTAAACAAGAAGTATAACTTTCAAAGTTTGACCATGACTGAAACAACTAATTTTTTACTCCATAATAAACATTAAAATCAATCTTCGGCTAGTCTTTATCGTTATTTCACAGTAATATTATTCCTTTAGTATGAATCATCTTTATCGCCATTTTTTCAAAAGACTTTTGGATATCATTGTTTCTTTAATCGCGCTATTGATTTTTCTTCCAGTTTTATTTCTGTTGATTCTAATCATGTTTCTAAAGGGGCACAGACGCTTCTTTTTTGTTCAAAGCAGACCTGGCTATAAAGAAAAGATTTTCGAGTTGCTGAAACTGAGGAGTATGACGGAAGAGAAAGATGTCAATGGGAAATTATTGCCCGATGATAAGCGTTTGACCTCATTCGGAAAATTTTTGAGAAAAAGCTCCTTAGATGAAATTCCGCAATTTTGGAATGTGTTGAAAGGAGATATGAGTATTATTGGCCCAAGGCCTTTACTCATTGACTATTTGCCATTGTACACAATAACAGAAAAGAAAAGACATGAGGTAAAACCGGGGATTACAGGCTGGGCCCAGGTAAATGGCAGAAATAATATTTCCTGGGAGTCTAAATTCGCTCTGGATGTATGGTATGTCAATAATCTAAGTTTCGCAGTAGACATGAGAATAGTAGTGCTTACCATAAAAAAAATCATCAAAAAAGAAGGAATTAACCAGAATGGACAATCCACTGTTGAACCCTTCAAAAGATAATTAATTAAACAGGCGTTTTTTTGAAAATTACTAATTGAAAGTTCGATTTGTTTTATATTTTCTAACATATAATCAATGAAAATCAATAAATGCTAAGTGTTTTTACTTATTTTCATAAGGCTAACCATTTGTTAACTTAAAATTCAAAAATTTAACTTAATTTTAAAAACCAACATCCTCCCCCTTTGGATTCAAACCGTATCTCAGTTAATATAGAGAAAATAATTTTTTAATAAACAAGTTTTGGAAAGAGTTTGGTTATCATCTCCTCACATGGGGAAAAATGAATTAGGGTACGTGACTGAAGCGTTTTCTACTAATTGGATTGCTCCGTTGGGACCAAATGTCGATGCTTTTGAAAAGCAGCTTGTTGATTATCTTGGTGTTCTTGGCGCTGTTTCATTAAGTTCAGGTACAGCGGCTATTCATCTAGCACTTAAAATGCTGGGTGTTGGCACTGGGGATATAGTTCTTTGTCAAAGTTTTACTTTTGCTGCTTCTGCTTTTCCTATTTCCTATTGTGGCGCTACACCTGTTTTTATTGACAGTGAAAAAGAAACCTGGAATATAGATCCTTCATTACTGGAATTGGCAATAAAGGATGCTATAGCAATGGGTAAAAAACCTGCGGCTATTATAGTTGTTCACCTTTATGGCATGCCTGCAAAAATGAAGGCTATTTTAAGTATTGCTAATCAATATGACATTCCGGTTATAGAAGACGCTGCCGAAGCACTCGGAAGTTTTTATGAAAATAAAGCTTGTGGAAGTTTCGGGAAAATTGGGATATTAAGTTTCAATGGAAATAAAATAATAACAACAAGCGGAGGCGGCGCATTAGTTTGTAATGACGATTCCATTTTGCGAAGCGTCAGACATCTTTCTGCGCAAGCAAAAGAGCCTGCTCCTTATTATTTGCATAAAGAAATAGGGTTTAATTACAGAATGAGTAATGTTTGTGCGGGAATTGGAAGAGGGCAAATGGAAGTATTGCCAGAAAGAATTCATAGAAGAAGAGAAATATTTGACAGATATAAAAAAGAGTTTAGTTCGATTGAAGGGATTCGCTTTTTAGAAGAACCAGAAGGTTCGTTTTCTAACCGATGGTTAACTACGGTTGTTTTTGACAAGGAGATTTTTGGCATAAACAAGCATGAAGAGCTAAGGATATCTTTAGAAAAACTAAATATTGAATCTCGACCATTATGGAAACCATTGCATCAACAACCTGTTTTTGAAGGTTGCAAATCTTACCTTAATGGAGTGTCTGATGAGTTGTTTGCAAATGGACTTTGTTTACCGAGCGGATCAAATATGACAAATGAAACTCAACATATAGTAATAGAACAAATAAAGAAAATAATATCTTGAAATAGCCATAACGATTAGCCCGATACCAACCGGGAATGATCATAAAGGCTATAGCATGCGACCCAAAAGAAACAATATAAAACACATGAAACCAACCAAAAAAATCGCGATTAGGCCTTCTCAGTTTGTGCTGATAGGAGATCAGATACTGATTGCCGTTGGTTTGTTGTCGGCATTGTTTTCGTACTATAGACTTCTATCAATTACAACTTTTCCTGTCCATACTATAATCTATCGTGTTTCAATTCATGTGTCTTTTGGAATTGTTGCCTGGTTTTTATTTAGCATCAATAAAAAAGTTATTCGATTTTTTAACAGCAAAGATTATATTAATCTTATTTTTATTGTCTTTCTGATACATGCAACTAGTTTTTTTTCAGGCATATTTTTTCCTGTAAAACATCAGCTAAAGTTTGAAATATTTGTCATTAGTTTTTTTGTCACTTCATTTTATATTATTGGTAGCAGAATAGTGATAAATTATTTGTATTTCTATTACAGTCGTTCAAAATCAAAAGGAGAAGAAAAAAGACTATTGATTTATGGTGCTGGAGAACTAGGTGTTTTTCTGAAGAAATCTTTAGGCACACATTATCATAATGAGTTCAAGCTAGTTGCATTTTTAGATGATCATAAGAATAAAGTTGGAAGGTATATTGGTGGCATTAAAGTTATTAGTGCAACATCAGATTTAAAACAATTGATAATTAAAGAGAAAATTACAGATATTTTTATCGCCAATAATGCGATATCCGCTATGAAAAAATCGACTTTTTTGGAACAGATACTTCCATTAAAAGTGAAAGTGAAGGAAATCTCTTCTATCCAAACATTATTTAGTAGTGATTTCAATATTAATAAATTGGAATCAATCGATATACAGGACTTAATGAATCGTGCCCCAATTCAATTATACGATGACCATGTAGTAAACATTGTAAAAGAAAAAATTGTTTTAGTT
>CALQJH020000018.1 GCA_943330835.2 Candidatus Kuenenia stuttgartensis | reverse complement strand
TATAAAATAAAATCAAGCAAGGAACATATCAGTAATTTTGAAGAAAAAATACATCCTGATGATTTGGAAAGAATACAAAATAGTATCATTGAAACCATTGATTCTGCAAGAACACACTGGACACAGGAATACCGGTATTTGAAATCGAATGGTACTTATGCATTTGTTTCAGACAATGCGTTTATAATTAGGGACAATGAGGGTAAAGCATTAAGAATGGTTGGAGCCATCAGAGATGTTACTGAAAAGAAAATTGCAGAACAAGAGATGGCAAGTCAAAAAAAATTCAACGAAGACATTTTGAATAATATTCCAACCGATATAGCTGTATTTGCTCCAAATCATAATTATCTTTTCGTCAATCCTCATGGAATTAAAAATGATGAAATCAGAGAATGGATTATAAACAAAAATGATTTTGATTATACAAAAATGAGAGGAATTGATGATACTAATGCAAGAAGAAGATGGGACCTTTTTGAAGAAGCGGTTGAAACAAAAGAAAAAGTGGTATGGATTGATGAACACCCTACAAAAGAAGGATCTGTAAATTACATTTTGAGACATTTCTATCCCTATTTCGAAAAGAATAAACTCAAATTTGTTATTGGATATGGCTTAGACATTACAGACAGAAAAAAAATTGAAATACAATTAAGTGCAGCATTAGACTCGGTAAAAAAAAACAACAACGAATTAGAACAGTTTGCGTATGTAGCTTCGCATGATTTACAAGAGCCTTTGAGAATGGTCACCAGTTTTCTCACTCAACTGGAAAAAAAATACGGACCCGCGCTGGATGAAAAAGCTAAAGAATACATTTACTTTGCAGTAGATGGGGCAAAACGAATGCGCCAAATTATATTAGATCTTCTCGAGTATTCAAGAGTTGGAAAAGCTGAGGAGAATGAAAAAGAGGTTAATATTAATGAGCTTATCAAAGAAATTGAAATATTACACAGCAAGCAAATTGAGGAATTACACGCTGAGATTGTTTATCATAATCTACCTACGATAAGTTCCCACAAAACTCCGATGAGGCAAGTATTTCAAAATCTGATTAGCAATAGTTTGAAGTACAACAAAGCGGGAACGCCGCCACACATAACCATTCAGACAATCGAAAAAGGAGATTTCTGGGAATTTAGTATCTCTGATAATGGAATTGGGATCAATGAGCAATTTTTTGACAAAATATTTATTATCTTTCAACGTCTGCACAACAGAGAAGAGTTTAATGGGACAGGAATTGGACTTGCTTTAACCAAAAAAATATTAGAAAATATGGGGGGCGATATTTGGGTGACCTCAAAAGAAAACGAAGGAAGTACTTTTTATTTCACTATTCCTAAAAAACAACCTCCGATATTATAAATCCTTAAAAAGATGCCAATGAAGTCGATAAAATTACTACTGATAGAAGACAATGAAGGAGATGTTATTCTAACAAAAGAAGCTTTTGAAGAAAGTAAACTAATTGCTCAGATTGATGTAGCAAGAGATGGCATGGCTGCAATAGATTATTTCAATTCGACGTTAGACAGCAACCCTAAAAATTTGCCGGATTTGGTTTTATTAGATATTAATCTTCCCAAGAAAAATGGCCAGGAAGTTTTACAGTATATCAAATCTCATGATTCCTTAAAGCAACTTCCTGTAATCATGCTGACCACTTCTTCTTCTGAGACAGACATATTAAATTCCTATAAGAACTATGCCAATTGCTTTATCATGAAACCCGTTGACATTGGAAGTTTTATACATGTAGTGGCCAAAATTGAAGAATTCTGGTTGACTATTGCAAAGTTGCCCAATCATAAAATGTAGCTGATAAATAGCGGTAAGAATTGGCTTTATAACAACTAAGAAAATAATTACGACTATCCCATGTGACCAAACTTTAAGAACGATATTAAAACATGAAAGCAATTGCAAATTTAAGCGTATTAATCATAGAGGATAATTTAGGAGATTTTACTTTAATCAAAGATTATTTAGAAGAACAGATTGAAAGAATTGAGGTATCACATGCTAAAAACTATGCAGAAGCCATAATTATACTTAACAACAATGATCTTCAGTTGGATGTAGTATTGCTGGACTTAACCTTACCCGACAAAAGAGGGGAAAGTTTGATTAAAGATGTGGTATCCTGTTGTCCTGAAATTCCTGTTATCATCCTGACTGGATTTGCCGATGTTGAATTTAGTATAAAATCATTAGCTTTAAAAGCTACGGATTATCTCCTGAAAGATGACATCACTCCTACTTCGTTGTATAAAAGTATTAAGTATAATATAGAGCGTAAAAAAACCAGTCACGCATTAGAAGAATCGGAGAAGAGATACAGTACCCTTTTTCAGTTAAGTCCGCAACCAATGTGGATTATCAATTTAGAGACGCTTCATTTTTTACAAGTAAATAACGCTGCTATTTTACAATATAAATTTTCAGAAGAAGAATTTCTTCAGATGAAACTTACCGATATTTTTGTAGATAAATCATATGCAGCGGATACCGCCATCTTGCATAAGCAAATTGACGATAAAAAAAATATATACAAGGGGCGACACAAGCATTTAAATAAATCAGGGGAAATACTGGAAGTAGATATTTACAGCAGCAATATTACTATCAACGATGTAGGATGCGAATCTACCATTGCTATTGACGTAACAGAGAAAGTAAGATTAGAACATAAAATCACCAAAGCCATCATAAAAACACAAGAGGATGAACGTTATGAAATAGGAACGGAGCTTCATGATAATGTTTGTCAGATTTTAGCCAGCAGTCAATTAAGTCTGGAGATGCTGAAAGACAATGTCCCGAATGAAAGCATACAATGGTTCCATAAATCGAAAGAGTTTATCAATCTTGCACTTGAAGAAATAAGAAGTATTTCACATCGACTTGCGCCCTCTTTTTTTGATTACACTACAATTGAGGACACTTTTAAAGAATTACTAGGCACTTTTAATCTGGAAAATAAATATATTATAGAAGTAAATATTGATTTTACAAAATTAAAGGATCAGAAAAATAGTGATATTCAATTGAATTTGTTCAGAATACTTCAAGAGCAATTGAGAAACATTAGTAAATATGCAAACGCAAAAAATGTCAAACTAAACATCTCTATAGACGATAGTAATTGCATCATGCAAATCAGTGATGATGGTATTGGATTTGATTACAACGCAGTAAAAATGGGTATTGGTTTAGCGAATATCAGAAGAAGAACGGAATTATTTTCAGGCAAAATGGAACTCATCACCTCTCCCGGAAATGGATGTCAGTTGAAAGTGAGTTTGCCGATGACTACAATATAAATATGCCAACATTTACAAGATTACAAGATCATTTAAAATCAAGCACTGCATTATAAGTATACCTAGTATGCTTTTCGATAGCTACGCCTATATAGGAATAACCAGTAGACAGGCATATTTCACGATGCCCCAATGAAGGAACACCATAATCTAATAATAAATCAAGGATAATACTTAGTGCGTCATTATATCCATATTGACAACATTCCCCAAAGAAATCAGCTTTACAATTTGAATTGATTCTATTATGTCCTACATAACCTTTTAGCCCTGAACTGTATGCGTGGCATTGAGCACTAACGTATGCGTTATGATCAGGAATCAAAGGTGTTGGATTGGATGGTAGTGTTTTAAGTTTTTTGATTAAAGACAAATCATAGCTATTGCGTTTTTTTAACTCCTTGTAAAAAGGACAAGCAGGATTTAACAACACGCTACTTAGAAACAATGTAGGATTCCTTCTTGCCATATTGAGTATCCAGATTGTATTCTTTTCTTCAAAAGACAAATAATTTTCATCAGCGGCTGTATTGCAATCCATGTAAATGGAATTATTCCATTCGGCAGAAAATTTGTTAAGCGGATTTTGAGAAGTGTCAAATAATACCTTTTTGCTGGAAGGATTAAATGCGTTTGTATTAAAAATACTAACACTGGAAAACAATAAAATAACGAAAAGCGTTTTTATAGTTAACATGAATAAATTGTTTTGTTTTAAGAATAGAGCAGGTGAAAATAAATGCAATTACTCAAAGTTCTTGTTAATAGAAAGCGAATAAAAATTCATCAATTCATAACCTCGTAAATATTCATTAGGCTTGATTTATTTTTGAGACTTACTTCGCCAATATGTGTACAATTAAAGGATTGTTTTACTTTTTCATAACAGGTTTCATTGATAATAATTTGTCCAGGTTTGGCAGCAGATTGTAATCGCTGGGCTTTGCTGTGGTTCGAAGTATTTTATAGTGCGTACCAGTTACATTTATCTGAACATATAATCAACGCCTGTAACCTGCGATAACAATGATTGTGGCGCATCCAGTATTTTAGCGCTTAGTGGAGGAACTGGCGATACCGGACTGTTCGCCAAAAGGTACTCTTTCATTATCGAATGAAGAGAGTGTTCCGTATTTTTTGCGTTAGTCACATTTTTTATTCTGCATAACATATCAGCAGGATCTCCATCGCGTTCGCAAGCACAGATACTATACATTTTATCTGATACAACAGATACTCCTGCAACAAGCAATTTTTTCACTCTTTTTCCTTTTTCACCGAATGCATTGAATTCCATAGTCATTCCTTTAAACTTCACCACCCATCCTCCAAGCCGCTCTGCTGCTGTAGCTGCAAATACATTATTCAATTCTTTCTCCAGCCATTCCGTCAATTGCTTACCAGTAACATTTGCAGTTCTAACGGTACTATTTACGGGCAACATGTCATAGATATAACCATTCGTAATGGGAATATTTCCTGTGGCATCTGGTGTAACTCTCGGAGGACAGAATCTGAAACCATTTGATAGTACAATATCTATTTCAGGGAGCTTCCATTTAAGTGAATCTAAAACCAATGTATCAATAGGATTTTCTACGACAAAATATCTGTACAAGGGAATGGTACTGTATCCGGCAATTTTATAAATATCCTCGGAGAAGGCATTTTCATTTTGCTGGATGATTGAAGTGATTTTTGTTGATGGGGTTAATGTAGCTGTATTGATTTCGTCTAAATGATACTCATCTTTTACAATGACGCCATTTTTTACAGTCAGTTCCAGTTTACCAACAAAAGATCCAAAAGCGCCAGGTTCAACTACTTTAGCATACTTGCATTGGATAGGAATACGAACTCTTTCATGGGTATCTCCTCCAAGAATATAATCAACGCCTTTGCATACTTCCATATCGGCAAGGCTTAGCTGCTGTGACAAACCGAGATGGGCCACTACAATTATAAAGGAACACTGCTCTTGGTTTTTTAAAGTATCAATATAATGCGCAATATTCTCTTCAGGTTTAGAATAAATAATCCCTTTCGAATAATTTGGTGATTGCCTTATGGGAACTAGCGGATCTGTATAGCCGATAAATCCTATTTTAATTCCTTTAACTGTCCAGATATGATAAGGTTGAAAAATCAATTCTCCTCTTTTTCCCTCACCAAGATCATGGTACATGTTCGCACAAACTTTTGGAGCGTGCAAGGCCCCTAATAAAGTTTGCATTGCTTTTTTATAATAAATCACTTCCCAGTTGCCGGGCAGAAATAAATCATATCCCATTTCGTTCAAAATAGGAACCATGGCTTGTCCTGTTGTTTTCACAGACAACTCACTCCCCTGAAACATATCGCCAGTATCTATCAGAAAAGTATGGGGATTATCGCGTTTTTCTTTTTCAAAATAACTGCTCAAAAAGGCATAGCCTCCTGTTTTTCTAAAAACGGCTTTTTCGTTTTCCCAAAACAATTCATCATGAGGATGAACCTGGCAATGCACATCTGTAGTTTGTAGAATCTTTATCGTGAAGAATTTTTTGTTCTCTTCTTCTTCAACTTCCTCCTTTATTTTTGATGTTGACATTGCGGCATGCAAAGGAGACGTTGCGACAAGACCTGCTCCGCTGAGTAAACCTATTTTCTTTAAAAAGTCTCTTCTATTTTTGGTCATGGTTATTTTTTTGCTGCCTCCTTTTTTTTCTGCGCATCAGCTATAGGTTTAAAGGGACCGTATTTATGCTGCTGTTCTGAAAACACATCTGAGTAAGGGCCAAAAGGATGATCCACAGGCTTTTTTGAAATATCAGGCCAGTCATTCGGAACATTTTTATGTGGCCTTGGCTGAGCATTCACAAAAGCGGCAACGTCCCAGGCTTCTTCATCAGAAAGTACAGGATTTTTGAAAGTTGTACCCTGGGGCATATTGTATTTTACATACTTTGCAAAATTGCTGATTCTGTACAAACCGGCGCCGTCATTAAAACTACGATCTCCCCATAAGGCAGGATAAATAAATTCATTTTTTGTAGCATTCAGCATGCCTTTACCATCGGGCTGGTGACAACTCTGACATTTAGCTTCGTAAACAGCCATTCCATTTTTAACATTGGCAGCTCTGTCGAGATACGCCAGATCTTTAAACCCTGATCCCACGGCTTTCTTGCCTTTCTCTACGTCGGATCCTATATAATTTATGTACGCTGTAATTGATTGCATTTCTTTGCTGGTAGAATCAATGGCAGCTCCGTTTAAACTTCTTTGAATACAATCATTTACTCTTTTATATAAGTTTTCTATTGTTCCGCTTCTTGCCCTGAATTTAGGATAAAGTGAATTTACAGATCCATAATTATTGCCAAAAATTACAGTACCTGCGTTCAAATGACAATTCTGACAATTCAACCCATTGGTACTTTTTGAAACAGTTCCATTGGGTCCCAAATAGGTAGCTGTATGAGCAAGCAGGTCTCTGCCATATTCTACTTTTTCTTTCAAAGCTTTGTCTGTAATAAGATTGAGGTCTTTGGGCTGCCAGTAATGATTTGTATCTGTAGTAACTATTTGCGTCGTATCTTTTTGATTCGAAGCTATAATTTCATCTTTGCTGCTTTTACCGAATAGATAAAGCATTGCTACTATTCCTGCAACAAGGATAACAATAATAAGAACCAGTTTATTGATAATGGTAAGAAGCTTGTCTGCAGTATTTTGTTGATCCATAATTTTGAATAAATATTTATAAATATAACCATTAACTTAATGAACTTTGATTTTCTTAAACTTTATTTATAATCTGATAAAAAAGCCATCAAATGAGTTTTATTATCTCCTCCATTACACCTGTAATCATCTTTATTTTTTTGATTTACAATAAAGACAGCATTAAAGAGCCCATTGGTTTATTATTGAAATGTTTCTTTGGGGGATTTTTATCCATTATCCTTACTTTGATTTAGATAAGCTTTTGCAACCCTTTGGCGTTGGATTTGTTGGTCCATTTCTTCGTTCGCTTTTCGATGCTTTTTTTCAGGCAGGATTACCTGAAGAGTTTTCCAAATTCATACTTCTTTATTGGTTGGTATGGAAAAGAAAAGAATTTGATCAGCATTTTGATGGTATTATTTATGCCGTATTTGTATCTATGGGATTTGCGTTGGTGGAGAATCTGATGTACGTGTACCATGGAGGTTTAACCCAGATTTTTCAGTTGAAATCTATTACGAGAAAAAAATGCTGCAAAGACAAGCGTGTGAGACATGTTGATTCTTTTGAATAAAAAAGAGCCGTTACTCTCGCAACGACTCTTCCTTTGTATTTAAAGCTTCTTTACTTAATAGGCTTGATCTCCTCTATCAAATTCTTTGCTCCTCCCAATTTGTCAATGCACCATAATACATAACGTACATCCACACAAATTGTACGATTCAAATCTTTATCAAAAGCAATTTTATGACTTAAGGCTTCATAATTGCCATCAAATGCCAACCCTATTAGGTTACCATTACCATCAATCACCGGACTGCCACTATTCCCACCCGTTATATCATTGGTAGTGATAAATCCAATCACTAAGTCATTTCTGGTTTTGTCTATATATTGACCGAAATCTTTTTTCTTGAATAATTCCACTTCTTTTGCAGGCAAATCAAATTCATAATCACCAGGCACATATTTTTCCATAATCCCTTTTGCAGTAGTGATATAATCACAGAAAATAGCATCTCTCGGTTTGTAACTCTTTACATTACCAAAACTAACCCTCATGCTGAAGTTGGCATCTGGATACATTTTAGCAGCTGCAACAGGATTTCTTTCCATGATGCCTTTCAAATAACTTCTTCCCAATTCATTATTTTTATTTACAAATGCTGTATAAAAAGGCGCGTACTTGTTGTTATAATTTTTTACAAATGACGAAGCAAAATCAAATGCCATATCGCTTTGTAAATTAGCTACTGTTGGATTGGCAACAAATGCAGCCCATCTGTCATTATCCAAAATCATGGTTTTTGCAAAAACCTCAGCTGCCCATTTTTTATAGGTGGCTTCATCTTGCAAATCGCCATATGGAGCAATTTTATCAAAACTTCCGGCTGGATGCTGGTCCTTTTCTATATCTGAATAAAAAAACTTTGCCACTGCGGCTAAAATATTTTTATCACTAGTTATATCTTCAGATTTAATGAAATTCTTTCTTGCAACATCTGCAGCATCTACAGCTTTTTTTATGTCTTCCGCTGAAGCTCCCGATTTCAATAGTGCTTGCTCAAGCGACATTAATGAAGAGGCGAATGATGATAAGGTAGAACCAAGAATCCCTTCTCTCAAATATTGACGGTGCTTGCTGTAAGGAGTCCAGGCTGCATAATTTTTTGCATACTCCGTAAAAATATTTTCAAACTCAGCTTTACCTTTTGACCAAGTTGAAAATTCATTTTCAAACTGTTGCTTTTGACCATAGGTGTTAAACTTAATCAACTGCTTTGTTTCTCCGTCAAAAAATTTCCAATAGTTTGCAATACCTGCATAATCAGAAGCTAATTTCAATTTCACCGCAGGATCTTTAATCATTTGCTCATGCATATATTTCAAACGCATGTCTCTTAAAGCCACCAATGCGGGATTCTCCACTTCGTTTTTCAATTTAATGCCATAACTAGTTTCATAGCGATTTGTTCCTCCAGGATAACCATAGATCATAGCGTAGTCGCCATCCTTGATTCCTTTTATGCTAACAGGTAAGAAATGCTTTGGCTTTAATGGAACATTCTCTTTATTATATTCTGTTGGCTTGCCATCTTTTGAAGCATATACTCTAAAAATCGAGAAATCGCCAGTATGTCTTGGCCACTCCCAATTATCCGTATCGCCACCAAATTTTCCTATACTTTCCGGAGGAGTTCCAACCAAACGTACATCTTTGAACGTTTTAAATACATACATAATGTATTGATTGTCTTTAAACATGCTATAAATTCTTCCTGAAAGTCCGTTTTCCTTGTCTACTACTTTATCGGTAATGCCTTTATAAACTTCCTGTATTTTTTTCACTCTGTCAGCCCAAGCCAATCCTTTCAATCCGGCTTCAACTTCAGCAGTAACATCAACGATTTTTTCTAAGAACTGAACAGTGAGTTCAGATTTAATCTCCTGGTCTTTATTATAGGCGTAAAATCCGTCTCTTAAATAATTATGATCTACGCTACTTGCAGATGCAATTGCTTCATATCCACAATGGTGATTGGTAAAAATCAATCCCTGGTTGCTTACAATTTCTCCAGTACAGCCCCTTCCAAAAATAATAATAGCATCTTTAAGGGAAGCTTTATTTATGGAATACAATTGTTCTTTGCTGAGTTTTAATCCTCTTTTTACCATGTCAGCGTAAACTTGTTTTCCAAGTAACATGGGTAACCACATTCCTTCGTCAGCTTTGGTGGTTAGCATACTGGCTATCAGAAATACTGATAAAAATAATTTTTTCATTTTTTATTTTGGTTTTAAGACGACAAACCTAGCCAATTTTAATAATATTCTCACAGCAAATTTTTGAATTCCAGGAATAAGGATAATACTTCTTTTGGTTATAAAGGAGTGGATGAAAAATTGAGGGTAATAAAGGTTGTTTTTGGGGGTTTAAGGCGATATTTTTGATTTTGCAATATTGCAATATTGCGAATACGTCAATAAGACAGCCCACAATTTTCAGTGAAGTTTATTTAGTACCCCATTAAAAAAAATCACTAAACAGCTATAAAACCATCAAATTATCAAAATCAATTGAACAAATAATACATAATATTTATATTATACGCCGATTAGCCAATCATTAATTTATATTTGCCTACTTTTTAATTATCCAATAAATGGCCATTTTTGACATCAAATTACCAAAAAGCATTGCGCGGGCATTGAATATTCCGGTTAGGGATGCGCGGCGACAGCAGGTAAGGGTGTTGAAAAAACTACTGAAGAAAGCCAGATTTACTCAATTTGGTCAGAAATATCTGTTTGATGAGATTCTTTTTAGCAAACATCCGGGAAAGAAGTTTCAACAATTGGTTCCTACTTATAATTACGATAAAATTTACAAAGATTGGTGGTACAAAACGGTAGATGGCACTCCTGATGTCTGCTGGCCTGGTGTGATTAAGTTTTTTGCATTAAGCAGCGGCACCAGTGATGCAACAAGCAAATTCATTCCCGTTACAAAAGAACTCATCAGAAGCAATACCATAACAAGTTTCAAGCAGTTGATGAGTCTTACCAAATATGAAAATCTGCCCAGAAATGCCATTGGGAAAGGTTGGCTGATGTTGGGAGGAAGTACGCAATTACAAAAAGGCGCTACCTATTATGCTGGTGATTTAAGTGGCATTCAGCAAAAAAATATTCCCTTTTGGTTTCAGGGCCTTGGACTTTACAAACCAGGGAAAAAAATTGCCAAGGAAAAAGACTGGACGAAAAAAATTGACGAAATCATAGAAATGGCACCCAATTGGGATATTGGCTTCATCGTTGGCGTTCCCGCATGGCTTCAGATTTGTCTTGAAAAAATTATAGAGCGCTACCAATTGAATAATATTCATGATATCTGGCCTAACTTATCATTTTATGTACATGGTGGTGTAGCAATGGAGCCCTACAAGAAAGGATTTGAGAAATTGCTAGGTAAGCCCATTCTTTATATTGAAACCTATCTGGCAAGTGAGGGTTTTCTGGCCTTTCAAAGCAGACAAGATACAAGAGGCATGCAATTGGTCCTCAACAACAATATCTTTTTTGAATTTGTCCCCTTTGATGACAATAATTTTGATACCGATGGAAATATGGTAGAAGAGCCGGAGGTATTCATGATACACGAAATAGAGGAAAATAAGGATTATGCCATTCTTATCAGTACGAATGCGGGAACATGGCGTTATGCCATTGGCGATACGGTGAAGTTGATTGACAGAGAACGAAATGAAATTATTATTACAGGTAGAACGAAACATTTTTTAAGCTTAGTGGGTGAGCATCTTAGCGTTGACAATATGAACAAAGCTATTGAAATGGCATGCGAAGCACTCAATATTATCATCCCAGAATTTACGGTTGCGGGTATTCCTCATGGAAATTTCTTTGCGCATAAATGGTTTGTTGCTTGTAATGATGAAGTTGATGCAACTAAACTTGCAACTATTATCGATGAGAAATTGAAATTGCTAAATGATGATTATGAAGTAGAACGCAACCATGCTTTAAAAGCAGTTGAAGTAGAAGTACTTGCAGAACATGTTTTTATGGACTTCATGAATGCCAAAGGAAAAGTTGGTGGTCAACATAAATTCCCCAGAGTATTAAAAGGAAAGATGCTTGAAGAATGGCAAAATTATTTAGCGTCATCAAGAAAAGATTAACCTTACAATTCAACTCATTCAATGACCGACGCCATTCTATCTGGATTCTTGCTTGGATTAGCACTTGTACTTTCTGTTGGTCCTGTTATTTTTACCATTATCAAACTACGGCTCAATTATGGATTAGCGAGCGCATTTTATTTTATCGCCGGAGTTTGGCTTAGTGATTTATTATGGATCATTACTGCGAATTTTTTTGGCGCATTACTAGGCGAGGTTATTGCTTTTAAAAAAGAAATCGGAATTATCGGCGGAATATTCCTCATGCTATTGGGTGCTTTTTATTTATTCTTTAAAAAATATCATACAAACCAAAATATTGAAAATGGAATAAAAATTGCAAGTACCACTCATGCGAAATTATTCTTAACAGGTTTTTTGATTAATACGCTAAATCCTGGAGTAATTGGACTTTGGTTTGCAGCCACTACAAAATCATTATCAAATACATTTGAAGAACGAGTAGTCATTTTTTCAATTTGTATTTTTGTAAATGTGGCTTCGGATATTTTGAAAATCAAACTTGCAGGGAAATTAAGAAATAAGCTGAATGAAAAAAATATAGCGATCATTAATAAAATAGCAGGATTCATCTATGCTGCTTTTGGATTAGTGATATTAATAAGTGCAATTTTTCATCAGCAGAAATAGCTAGACATTACACTTAAATTCAATTGAAGAGTAAAAAATGGGTAAAAAAATAAAAAATAATTTCTGGAGTATAGTTAAGAAAATATTGCTGTTCCTTTTTATTAGCCAGCTTGCATACATCATCATTTGCAAATGGATAAATCCTCCAATCAACATTACACAAATGGTGAATCTTGTTGAAGGAAATGGGCTTCAACGAGATTACATTAGTTATGATGAAATGAGTGCCAATATTAAACTTGCAGTAATGGCCTCTGAAGACCAGCAATTTCCTGATCATGATGGATTTGATATCAAGGCGATAAAAAAAGCCATGAAGTACAATAACAAACATCCCAACAAAACGAGAGGCGCATCTACAATAAGCCAACAAACGGCAAAGAATGTTTTTCTTTGGCAGCATGGTGGATTCTTTAGAAAAGGATTAGAAGTTTATTTCACTTTCATGATTGAATTAATTTGGAGTAAAGAAAGAATTTTGGAAACTTATTTAAACGTAGCGGAAATGGGAAAAGGTATTTTTGGTGTGCAAGCTGCAGCCAGAGCCTATTTCAACAAAGACGCGAAAAACCTCACGAGAAAAGAAGCAGCCATGATTGCAGCTTGTTTGCCCAATCCCAAAAAATTCACCGTGAAGCCTGCATGCAGATATGTTTTATTAAGGACACCCAGAATTATGAATCAAATGAATAATCTTCAAGGCGATCCTGATATTGATGCTTTATTGAAATAATTGCAG
>CALQJH020000017.1 GCA_943330835.2 Candidatus Kuenenia stuttgartensis | reverse complement strand
TGTTCTTTTGTCTATCAAATATTTCCTGTTTGCAATGGCATCAATGGCAGTACTGATTTCATTTCTTCCGATATTAGCTAGGAATCCTAATCTTCCATAATTAATACCCAAGACTGGGATGCCAGAATCTCTCACTAGCGCTACCGTATCAAGTAGCGTACCATCGCCACCTAAACTAATCAAACAATCTATACTTTCATCTAAATCTTCAAATGAATTAAATGTAGAGTATTTTTTATCCAGATTAATTGCCGAATAAAATTGGTTAAAAAAATCCTGAAAAAAAATAGGCTCTACGCCATTATTAATCAACTCTTCAAACAACTGATTAATATCTTTCAATTGATCATTGTCAACGCCTCTGCTGTATATGGCTATTTTCATTGTAATTCAATTTTAGTTTAATAAAATAGCAGGTATTAATTTTCTATTTTATAAATAATTATTAAAAGCTCTTCAATTACAAAGAACCTCTAAAGTGTAAAAATAATCCCTTTTCTCCTAATTGGTTAAAACTGTATTCGAGATTGAAATTAAAATCATACAAAGTAAGTACATCAATTCCCAGGCCGTATGTAACCAAAAGGCGATTATTTAATCTGGTATCAAATTCCGGTAAGTTATAGGCATATCCTGTATGGATAAAAGCTTTGGTAAAAATACAAATGGGTAAATAGGGGAATGCTTTACTTTTAAAGGGCAATGGAATTTTATAATCTATAATTTTTTTACTTGTATTTAGTTTAGCTATAGCATTAGCAACACCGTCAATTATATAGTATTCTAGTCCGCTAAGATAAAAATTTCCATATCCCATAGCTCCCTGATTGATGTATGCTTGTCTAAATGGAAGTTTAATGTTTGATAACAATTGAATGCTGCTATAAAACCGTCGAGGTAATTTATAATATTTTTTGTAAGACCCGCCCAAAGAGAGCATATTGATTCCTCCGCTAAGCCCAAGCCCTTTTTTTGAAAATCCAATCTCGTAAATTTTTCCTCTTAAAGGATAATTTATATTATCTGTTTTTACATATTTGAAATTATATCCGAGGTCAAGATAGGAAACATTCGATTGGTCACTATTAAAATAATTAGGATTGTATGTAGCTGAGATTATAGTATCATTCACCTTCGTATAATTATATTGAATGGAAATAGAATGGGTTTTATAAAATCCTGATCTAAATTTATAGGCGCCCCCTATAAAAAAGGAAGTTTTATCCAGAAATTTATTTTTGTATGCTAATGCTTTATTGTAATAGCTTGTTTTATATCCAATTTCTCTGTTTTGTGAAAATCCTGCTCTGAGTGAAAATCTTTCTGTAAGATTTTTATTGGTGTAAGGGGAGTAGTAGCTTATGGAGAAATTACGAGAGTATCCATTTAACAGATAAATATTCAACTCATCATCTCTACCACTTAAGTTGTAATGAGAAAACTTTATGCCATAGGTTACTCTATCTAAATTAGCGTTATTCGTTTTCCACCAGTCATTAAAATTCCGATCTGCCAATCTGAATTCAGGGGTTGGGTAGATGTACCATTTCTCCACCAGATGCACTTGGATGACAATTGTACTTCCCGATTTAAATATTGTTGTTAATTCAACGATTGAAAATAAATCTGTATTGTAAATGAGGTTTCTTGATTCCGTTAATTTATGACGAATCCTGGAAGGTCTTATTGAATCTCCAACCTTTAATTGCATTTCTCTTAGAATAATGTAATCTTTTGTTCTTTTATTTCCTGTTATAATAATTTCTTCAACAATAAGCTTTGGGGTGGTATCAGCAGACTCTGTTGTTGTAGTAATGTTGGAATAGATACTATCAATTTTTATATGCTGTTGAGCTACAGTGACAAAAAAGGAAAAAACCAACATAATAAATAATAGCAAATATTTTAGTCTCATATTGATTCCTTGTAGAGCGATTTTTGTTTTCTATTATGTTTTTTTGAAATAAATATACAGCTATAGGTCTAGATATTTCATGAGATTTTTGTAATTATGATCAGTGGTATCTTGTATTTCCATTGCTCCAAAGTGATAATGAACATTATACTTATATCTTTCAAAAGTGGATACTATCGAAGCTAAATCTCTGTTATTAATATGCAAAGTCACGATAAGCATTCCTGTTTCCTTATTTGTTATTGTATTAAGATGAAGTATGGTAGAGTCATTATTTTCTATAATTCTGCTAATTTCAGAAATTGAAAAATTAATTCGTTCCATTTCTAAAATAATTAATCCTCCAATTTCATTGGCTCCTGAAAACTCGCCAATGGTTTTTAGTAAGCAAGAAGCTGTGATCACACCACAGAAGTCTTTGTTTTTGGTTACTATTGGAACAATGTTGCTTTCGAATTGATTACAATAATTTATTGCATTTAAAAAATGAACATCATCTTGTAGAAAATCGACAATAAAACATTCTTGAATATGCTCAATTGTTGTTTTGATTTCTTCTATATCTAATAAATCTTCCTCGCTTATTAAGCCAAGAAATTTATCTTCTGTAACTACAGGAAGGTGAGTTAATTTAAAATCGGTAATGAGTTGCCTGGCTTTAATTACTGAATCCAATAACTGTAATCTTGGAATATTATGATCTATTAATTCGGAAGTTAACATAGATTAGGTATTAAGTTTTAAAAAAACCGAATTCAATGTAGCTAGAATTTTTGGTCTTTTAAGACAAAATTTGTTAAACCGAAGCAATTTATTTTACACTTAATTTAGCTAGAAATTCAGACAGGATCTGATTAAACTCATTGGGAACTTCCATCATAGGAGCATGTCCACATTTGTCGATAAAATGAAGTTCACTGTTTGGGATCAGTTTGTGAAACTCTTCTCCAACAAAAGGAGGGGTAATATTATCATTCCGGCCCCAAATTAAGCAGGTCGGTTGCTTGATTTGATTGAGTTCTTCTCCTAAGTTATTTCGGATAGCACTTTTTGCTAAGGAGATGATTTTTATAACTTTCATTCTGTTATTTGTCATTTCGTAGACCTCATCCACTAACTCATCAGTAGCCATTTTTGGGTCATAGAAAGTAAGAGCAGTTTTATTTCTAATGTATTCTTTGTCACCTCTTCTTGGATAGGAATCACCCATACCGTTTTCGAAAAGACCTGAGCTCCCAGTTAAGATAAGGGATTTTATTTTTTCTGGATTTTTTAATACATAAATCAAAGCAACATGCCCTCCCAATGAATTGCCCATCAAATGGATATGCTCGTATTTGCGTTGTTCAATAAATCTACTTACAAACTTTTGCAATCCACCAACTGATGTATGAAGAAGATCCATTTCAAGAAGTGGAAGAATGGGCACAACAACCCGATGTGATTGCTTGAAATGGTCAATTAATTCGTTAAAATTACTCAAGGCTCCAAATAGGCCATGAAGAAGCAATAAAGTTTCTCCATTCCCCTCTTCAATAAAATTAAATTTTCCGTCCTGTTTTATAGTATAACTCATTCTAAGAATCAGATTTTCAAAAGCAGTGAACTTAATAAGAGCAATTTTACTCTTTCGGGCTAAAATTACATCAAATAAAATAATAGTTACAATAAAAAATATTACAATTTACTTGAAATGCTATCAAAGTAAACTTCTAATTGACTAAATAAGTCTTTAAAAAAGGGTATTATTTTACCTAAATTGTTTATAATATCCGGACCTAATGGCGATATATAAGGGTAAAAAAGAGAGGATTCTATTGTTTCTTTTTTGATGAAGTTTAAATTTTTAGCATAAAATAAAATAACACTGAAGAGGATACCATATAATAGCAAAAACAAACAAATTCCCCCGACTTTGTTGATCCAGCTCATCATGGTAATTTCTGCGGTTTTTTCCAATATTTTTCCAACGCTATTTATAATAACTACAACCAGTGCAAAAATCAAAATGAAAGATATGAAGGGGATCCATCTTCCATTAATGTTGGAATGTTCAGAAAAATAATGTGCAGCAACTACTGATAATTTAATAGCTGCTAGCATGCCAATAAAAAAAGCCAGGAATGAAAACAGTGCATGGATAAGTCCTTTTTTAGCACCTTTTACAAATGCCAGTAACATTAAACCAATAAAAATAATATCTATAATCATATTACTTGCAAGGTGTTTATTTTCTAAGCTAATAATTCCTTTACAATTGCACTAATAGTTTTCCCGTCCGCAAGCCCAGCTAATTTTTTTGAAGCGACACCCATTACTTTACCCATGTCTGCAGCAGATGATGCTCCAACTTCTTTAATAATAGCAGCCACAGCTTCTTTTATTGCTGTTTCTGATAGTTGTTGAGGAAGAAATTTTTCAATAACCGCCATTTCTTCTCTTTCTTTTATGGCAAGATCTTCTCTTCCTTGTTGCTCAAAAATGGCTAAAGAATCTCTTCTTTGCTTCATCATTTTCTGTAAAAATTTCTGCTCTGTAGCTTCATCAATTTCTCCGGAAGCACCTGGTTCGGTTTTGGCTTTTATAATTTCCGCTTTAATTGCCCTTAAACTTCTTAACGTCGATTCGTTTTTTGATTTCATGGCGTCTTTCATTTCAGCCATTATTTGTTGTTCGAGTGCCATATTATGTATGTTTAATAATGAGTATTAATATTAATTATCTGATTGCTCTTTAATCATATCTGCTCTGAATTTATCATAAAATTCTTTAGCAAATGTTTTCATTTCTTTAGTCAGTGCTTCGTTTTTAGTGGCTCTGTTAAAAGTGTCTGCCATGGTCATCATCATTTGATAAAAAAAATCACCCATTTCATCAACCATCATGTCTTTGGTCCATAAGTCAATTCTCATCGCAGATTTATCCTGTCCATCCCAAAAAGCAAGACACATCGCTTTTGATTTTTGAATCATTTCCGCAGAACTATCACTGGCTTGCCAATTGATTTGTTCAGGGATTTTGTTGGGATCTAAAATAACGTCTATTGTTATAGTTGATTTTTGCATGATAATAATATTTTTTGCAAAGTTAATGAGTTTAATTTTCTGAAGAAGTCATTATCCTTGACCATAATCTTTCAGCAAGGATAACCCAGTCAGATGTGGCAATTAACTGTCTGGTGTTTTCGATAATGTCATTTCTGTAATTTTCGTCTTTGTATAATAAAATCATTTTTTTTGCTATTTCATTTTCATCGATTTTAGTATAAATAGCCCCATCAGCAAAAGAAGATTTAAAGTATTCCAGATCCGCCACCATCAAAGGTTTATTTAATTGTAAGGCAGTTAACATATTTCCTGATATGGAATTAGCAGTATTCGTATTTATGATAGAATAAGCCCCTGCCATTATTTCATCATTTTTAATGGAGTCTTGTTTATCAATCAGCTTTACATCAAGTTTGTATTTATAAGTAGACAGCGGCTTCGACAATTTGTTTTTTTGTTGATCATTTAAAATAAACAACAATTGCATATTTGATTGCTGCCATTTTTTAAATTGAGAAAATGATTTAAGGCAAATCATCAATTCATCGTATTGATTCGAATCAGAACAGCAAACGAAATAGTCGGCCCCATCACTATATTTATTTTTAATTTCTTCGATGTCAATATGATGATGAAGGCTTGATAAATTATTAAACCCAACACGAGTAACAAATACTTTTTTTTCTATTTCAGGTATAGCCGCAATGGATATTTTTTTAAAATAGTCATTCACTGTTAATATCATTTCAGCATTTGAAAGCCGGGTTAATTTTCTTTTATTATTTAAAACAGCAGCTGTATCAATCCAAATGATTTGCTTCGTTTTACTTTTCCTTGTACAATAATTTGTATTGGTTATAAAATACTCGACAGCATGTTTTTTTAGAATGGCAGGTAATTTAAATTGATACCAGAAGATTCGAATAATACTGTTATTGATACACGAAGGAAGGGAAATTAATTTTTGATTGGGGTAAGGAAAATGTTTGGCATCAACTAGAGCGTCCGTAATAAATAAAAAATCTATTTCCGGATGTGTTTTGGCTAAAAGGGAAAAGCAGGTATAGATAAATTGATCAATAAAATGCAATTCTTTTTTTCGAAAACTAAATTGAACGGCAATGGTCATTTTTTCAACTATTAATTGTAAGAAAAATTGCAGTATGTTAATCAAGGTTGATTACTTCAGTATTTTCACTTTTACCATTTCAACTTTTGTATCACTGACACTCAAAATATCGAATCCAAAATTACCAATGATGATCCTGTCTTTTTGTTTAGGGATAGTTTCGTGACTTTGAATGATATAGCCCGAAAGGGTTTCTGCTCCTTCGTTTCCTACAAATTCAATATCGTATTTTTGCTGGATATAATCCAGTTCTAGTCTGCCACTGAAAATAAATTCGTCCTTTGCTATTTGTTTGTCAACCAGGGCATCTGGCAAGTCATATTCATCCTCAATTTCTCCAAAAATTTCTTCCAATAAATCTTCCATGGTTACAATACCTGCCGTTCCTCCAAATTCATCCACTACCCATGCAATACTTTTTCTTTCTTTACTGAATTTGTTTAGCATATCTGTTACGCTCATTGTTTCAGGAACAGTTGGAATAGGATGTAGAATTTCTTTAAGTGAATCTGGATTTTTAAATAAATCTAAATGGTGAATGTAGCCAAGAATATTGTCGATGTTATTTTCATAAACCAACAACTTGCTGAGTTTTGTTTCAATAAATTTATTTTTAATCACTTCCAGGGAGGTCTTACTATCCACGCCTTCAATTTCTTTTCTGGGTATCAGGCATGTCCTTAATTTAACATCACTAAGGGATAAGGCATTTTCGAATAGTTCTTTATTGATTTCAGAATTCTCTTCTTCTTCAAAATGTTTGCTTTGTTGCAGAAAATGTTCAAAATGAATTTTATTAAAAGCTTCTTTTTTATTGCTAATTTTTATATTGAATATATATTTCAGTATCCACTCCGCTGTTGAAATAAATATGGCCGAAATAGTAGATAATAGCCAATAGAAAAAGCGTGCTATGTAGCTGATAATATTCGAATTTAAAATAAAATTACTTTTGGTTTTAAAGAACGCTTTACTGATAAACTTTGCAAATAAAATAATAGTTGTGGAAAGAATTGTTTCAACCAATAATCTGATATAGTCAACATAATCGCCAGCAGATGGTGGAAGCATTTTTTTAATCCAATTCCAAACGGGAAATAGCATATCTCCAATCAAAAGCCCATAAATGACGAGTAAAATATTCAATCCAATCAAAATGGTGCCAATAAATCGTTGTGGGTTATTTGAAAACAAGGCCCATGTTTTTCCGCTTAGGGTAGTTTGTTTCTTTTTTAATTCTAAAGACAATTTATTTGCAGATAGAAACACAATTTCTATACCTGAAAGTAGACTAATCAGGAGTAACGAGAAAAATATAGCAAATAGTGCAATCCAATCCATATTCTAAAAGTAATAAAATTCAGATGAAGTAATTATAATTATGCATGTAAAAAATATTCCACAATTATAGTTGCTTTTTTACAGGCCTTTTCCAAATCATCATTCACAATAATTTCATTAAAATGTTCTTTAAAACCAATTTCGTAGGAAGCTTTATTAACTCGCATATTTAAAGATTCTTCATTTTCTGTACCGCGAGATAATAACCTGTTTTTCAATTCTTCAACAGAAGGAGGTTCAATAAATATGCTCAGCGTGTTTTCAGGATATTGCTGTTGTACATGTAATGCCCCTTTAACATCGATATCTAGAACGGGCACTTTCCCCAATGCCCAAATTCTTTTTAATTCAGACTTCAACGTGCCGTAATATTTTCCCTCATAAACCATTTCCCATTCGGCAAATTCTTTTTGTTGTATTTTCTTTTTGAAATCAACCTCACTTATAAAATAGTAGTCAACAGCATTTTTTTCATTTCCTCTTGCGTTTCTTGTCGCTGCTGAAATTGAAAAGGCTAATTGAGGAAAAGTTCTCATCAGAGAATGAGTGATAGATGTTTTTCCTGCACCTGATGGCGCTGTAATAATTAATATTTTTTGATGAATACTGTTCATTGATCTTTTTTTAGAAATATCCAGCCTCTCTAGCTGATCCTCAAAATTTCAGCGCCTATTTTATTCAAACGTTCGTCAATAAATTGATAACCTCTGTCTATTTGTTCAATATTTTGAATGGTACTTTTTCCTTCAGCGCTAAGTGCCGCAATAAGCAGTGCTACTCCTGCTCTGATGTCGGGCGAACTCATGGTAATGCCCCGAAGTTTCTTTTGCCTTTCCATACCTACGACAACAGCACGATGTGGGTCGCACAAGATAACTTGAGCACCCATTTCTATAAGTTTATCTACAAAGAACAACCGGCTTTCAAACATTTTCTGATGAATAAGTATACTCCCTTTTGCTTGAATGGCCGTTACTAAAATGATACTTAATAAGTCAGGCGTAAATCCTGGCCAGGGATGATCATAAATAGTGGGGATGCCTCCATCTAAATAAGTTTGTATTTCATACAATTCTTGTGATGGGATATGGATATCATCACCAACAATATTCATTTTTATGCCAAGCTGTTGAAATTTTTCAGGGATAACACCAAGTTCTTTAACGCACACATTTTTGATGGTGATATTGCTTTGGGTCATCGCGGCTAATCCGATAAAACTTCCCACTTCAATCATATCGGGGAGAATGTCATGTGTTGTTCCCTTCAGTGAAGATTTTCCTTCAATGGTAAGCATGTTGCTGCCAATTCCTTCAATTTTCGCCCCCATTCTTACAAGCATCTTACAAAGTTGTTGTAAGTAGGGTTCGCAAGCAGCATTATAAATCGTGGTTGTTCCGTTTGCTAAAACAGCAGCCATCAAAATATTAGCCGTTCCGGTAACGCTCGGTTCATCAAGCAATATAAAAGTGCCTTTCAATTCATTCGCAAGCAGTTGAAAACAACTTGATTTTTCATTGTAAGAATAGGTGGCACCCAATTTTTCAAATCCAATAATATGAGTATCTAATTTTCTGCGACCAATTTTATCTCCACCTGGCTTTGGCAAATAAGCTTTATGAAATCTTGCCAATAAAGGACCGGCAAGCATTACAGAGCCTCTTAATCTTCCACTTTTTTTATGAAATTCATTACTGGATAGGTAGTCGACATTTACATCATCTGCTTTAAAACTATAGGAGTGGCGACTAATCTGCTCCACCTTAACACGAAGTTCTTTTAATAATTCAATAAGCAGGTTTACATCAATAATGTCTGGGATGTTGTTGATAACAACTTCTTCTTGGGTAAGTAAAACAGCACTAATAATTTGAAGGGCTTCGTTTTTTGCGCCTTGAGGTGTAATTTCTCCGGAAAGTTTTCTCCCTCCAGTAACTTCAAAAATGCTCATGTTTAAAAAAATTTCGTTGTGAGCAAAGATGAATATTTAAATTGAAAGTGAAAAATTGGCTAATTGATTTTCTGTGTATATTTTATGGGTACACTATTGTCCGATATGATGCTTTTAATATTCATCCATAATTAGCAAGAGCTGGACTTTATGGTGTTATGAAGTGGTATAAAGTTCAGGACATGCAAGATGTTGCTTGAAAGGAGTCAACTTGTTCTAATATCTTTTTTTGAAATTGCGATTGTTGCTTCTGTTATCTCTTCCGGCATTATCTCTTCCACCACCGCCGCCGCCACGATTATCTCTTCCGCCACCACCACGGTTATCTCTTCCGCCACCACCGCCACGGTTATCTCTTCCACTAAAACCTTGTCTGTATTGATTTCTACCACCGGTTCCATAATCGTCTTCAGGGCGATTATCCGTTCTGTGTTTTACAAAAGGCCTGTTGTTGAATTCTAATTCACCGTTAGTAATTGAACTTAATTCATTTTGAATATTATCATCATGAACCAATTCTTTATGCCAATTGCTATAGGTAAGTTTCATGTAGTAAGCAATAGAATTTGCAAATCCTTGTTTCTTTTCAGGGTTTTGTTCATTTAAAGCTTTATCAATGATCAATTCAATATTTTTTCCAAGATGATTGAATTTTGGATATCTTTTCGGGTATCTTAAAATCTCAGGTTTTGCTTTCAGTGTTTCTCTGGTTGGAATGGGGTAAGGGCTCTCCACATCTAAAGAAAAATCGCTGATTAAAAAAAGATGGTCCCAAAGTTTATGACGAAAATCTTCTACATTTTTAAGATGAGGGTTTAAAAATCCCATTAATTCAATAACAGCAAAAGCATTTCTTTGTCTGGTTTCTTTATCCTCTATTTTTAATAAGTACTCTACCATCTTTTGAATATGTCTTCCATATTCTTTCATAATTAAATGATTTCTGGTAGTATTATACTCCATATTCTCCGTGTTAAGCATTCTTCAAAGTTAAGTTGTTATTAAGTAGAAAACAAGCAATTGAAATAGTGTAAAATCTGAAATAGTCAGTGAATACAAGGGTGAATTCCCCCAATGTGTAAAATAAAATTAGCGCACCAAACCTTAAATCAACCGTTTCCTTGCAAAAATAAGTACCAATACGATCCCAAAACTGTCAGCCATCCAATCTAGCAAATCGTAGCTTCGACCTGGAATATAGAGTTGGATACATTCTGTTGCAAATCCCCAACAAGATGTCAAAATAGCAATGATTAGGTAAGTTTGTTTTTTTCTAAAATCTGGTAAATTGCTTTTCTGGAAAGGCCACATAAACAAAAAAGCCAATATTCCAAACATGCCAGCATGGACCCATTTATCAAAATAAACCCTATGAAACCAATCATCTACTTCTGGTATATCAGCTTGAGGCAAGCAAATAAGCAGTAGCACCAGTAAAAACCAAATGATGCCAGGTAAAAATTTCTTTAAGCGAATCTGCTTCAATTTGAAAATATTAGCCAACTAAAGCAGTATAAGCCTCAGCATTCATTAATTGATCTACATCAGTGACATTATCAATAGTCATTTTAATCATCCATCCTTCACCGTAAGGGTCGCTATTTACTAATTCCGGATTTCCTTCTAATGCGGGGTTTGTTTCGGTAACAGTACCTTTCACTGGTAGGAATAAATCACTTACGGTTTTAACGGCTTCAACTGTTCCAAAGATTTCTTCTGCTGCCAAAGATTTACCTTTTGTATTGATATCGATGAACACAATATCACCCAACTCATGTTGTGCAAAATCAGTGATGCCAATGGTTGCAGTAGTTCCATCTACCAAAATCCATTCATGATCCTTGGTATATTTTAAATGCGCTGGGAAATTCATTTTCTTTTATTTTTTGGTTAAATCGAATGCAATTTAGCAGAAAAAGACTGCCTTTTGGAAGGATTTTATTTAATAAGTTCCATTTTCATTTTTACATCTGTTTTTGGTCTATCAGACTGGTCTTTCGCTACAGCTGCTATTTTGTCTAATACTTCCATTCCTGATACGATCTCACCAAATACAGTATAATCCATATCAAGGAAAGGAGTACCCCCAATAGTTTTATAGCTATTTATTTGTTCTGGTGTATAGGCGTAGCCTTTTTGCTGGCTCATCATTTTTAATTGTTCTTCAGGCATTGGATTGCCTTGTACAATATAAAATTGACAGGCGCTACTTGCTTTTTCAGGATTGCCATCTCTTGCAGCAGCTAATGCTCCTTTCTTGTGAATCAGATTGCGATTGAATTCTGCAGGAATTCTGGTCATGTCACCACCACCCATTCCAAGCATAGTTCCAGGGGCTGCATTTTTACTCATTGGATCTCCACCTTGTATCATGAAGCCTTGAATGATGCGATGAAACAACAGACTATCATAAAAATTTTCTTTTACAAGCTTCACGAAATTATCTCTGTGTTTTGGTGTAGAGTCATATAATCTAACCACAATTACGCCTAGATCTGTAGTGATTTTAACTTTGGTATTTCCAGCAGTTTCTTTTGAAATCTTTGCTGGAAGGGCCTTTGGTGAGGTGTTCTTTACAGCAGCAGCTGTTTTTTTGGTCTGCCCATTTACTTGAGTGGTAAATAGCACCATCAAAGCAGCGCTAAATAAAATACTTCTTAGTTTCATTTTAATTTGGGTTTAAATAAAATTTTGAGATTGAAAATAAAGCAAAATATGGTCTTTTAAGAAATTTTCTTGTTCAAATAAATCAAAAGTAGGCAAAGCTTTCAACTGGGTGAAATGTGGCCAACCTTCTTCATCATTGCCATCGCAGGAGTAATAGCCGCTCGGAACTAGTGCTGTACAGATAGCAATATGCATTAAATCTTGTTTTTGTTCTTTACTGAATTCCTGAGGCCCTTGCCCTAATTCCTGAACGCCAACTATTAATAAAATACCATTCATGTCAGGCTTAATCCCGAACCTTTCCTTTAACTTAATCCTGAGCTTCAGCCACCTTATCTGTAGATCTTCTTCTATTTCTCCCATTCCGCAAATGTAAGTAATAACCAATTCCCGACTATCTTTGTTGTCTTATTGATTTTTATAAACTTGAAAAATAGATGTTACAAGTAAATTTTATTCGTCAAAATCCGGATTTCGTAAAAGAAAGACTGACTGCTCGAAATTATGCAAATATTGAAATTGTGGATACCATTTTAGCAATTGATGATCAATTGAGAAAAGTAAAAACAGCTTCAGAAGGGATTCAAGCAACCATGAACGGAATCGCTAAAGAAATTGGGATATTGATGTCTAAAGGAGAAAAAGATGCAGCGGAATCTAAAAAACAAGAAGTCGTAAAACTAAAAAACGACATGGCAGAACAGGCTGCTGAATTAGATCAATTAGAAGCAGATTTTAATAAACATATTTTATTACTTCCCAACTTACCTCATTCAAGTGTTCCAAAAGGTAAATCTGCTGAAGACAATCAAGTAGTAAGAGAAGGTGGTAAAATGCCATCCTTGTCATCAAATGCTCAGCCACATTGGGATTTAATTAAGCAATATAACTTGATTGATTTTGAAGTTGGCGCAAAATTAGCAGGCAGCGGATTCCCTTTGTATAAAGGCAAGGGTGCAAAATTGCAAAGGTCATTGATACAGTTTTTTTTAGATTATAATACCGATGCCGGATATACAGAGTATATGCCCCCTTTGATGGTAAATGAGGCAACAGCTTATGGTACTGGACAACTTCCCGATAAAGAAGGGCAGATGTATCATATTACCGCCGATGGTTTGTATTTAATTCCAACTGCAGAAGTGCCTGTTACGAATATTTTTAGTAATGAAATTATTAAGGAGTCTGATATTCCGGTAAAGATGACTGCTTACACGCCTTGTTTTAGAAGAGAAGCGGGTAGTTTTGGAAGTGATGTTAGAGGATTGAATCGGGTGCATCAATTTGATAAAGTGGAAATCATTCAATTGGTTCA
>CALQJH020000016.1 GCA_943330835.2 Candidatus Kuenenia stuttgartensis | reverse complement strand
TTCGACTTAGAAGAAAAGCGTCAAAAAGAAAATAGAAAAGATATCGCAATCGTTAGGATAGAGCAATTGTATCCCTTGCCTCAAAATCAATTGGATGCTTTATACAAAAAATATTCAAAAGCAATTTGGTATTGGGTGCAGGAAGAGCCCCTCAATATGGGAGCAGCAACATATTTGCGAATGAATTTGAAGAACATTAATTTTTATATGATAAGCAGACAGGCCAGTGCGGCTACTGCAACGGGGTATGCAAAAATTCATGCAAAAGAGCAGGCGGAAATTTTAAATGCAGCTTTTAGCATGTAATCAATTATTCACAATTAAGTAAGGGTACAATATGTTTCAAAATTTGAGTGAACGCCTTGAAAGCGCGTTTAAAAATATAAAAGGACAAGCAAGAATAACAGATCTGAATATTGCTAATACGGTTAAGGATATACGCCGTGCATTGGTGGATGCCGATGTTAATTACAAAATTGCAAAAGAATTTACGGATAAGGTAAAGGAAAAGGCATTGGGTGCTAAAGTGTTACTATCCGTTAATCCTGGACAACAGATGGTTAAAATTGTCCAAGATGAGCTTACCGATTTAATGGGAGGGAAAGAAAGTGAATTTAATTTATCTGGTAATCCTGCAATTATATTAGTAGCTGGTTTGCAAGGAAGTGGAAAAACAACCTTTAGCGGAAAGCTTGCTCACTATCTAAAAACAAAAAAAGGCAAATCACCACTTTTGGTTGCCTGTGATATTTATCGCCCTGCAGCTATTGATCAATTAGAAGTATTGGGTTCGCAAATTGGTGTAGAAGTTTACAGTGAAAGAGAAAATAATAATGCCGTTTCAATTGCTCAAAATGCAATAGCTGTAGCCAAGTTGAAAAATAAAAATGTAATCATTATTGATACCGCCGGCCGATTGGCAGTAGACGAAGTAATGATGTCTGAAGTTGCTAATATTAAATCAGCCATTAAACCACAGGAGATTTTATTTGTAGTGGATAGTATGACCGGACAAGATGCTGTAAATACTGCCGCAGTATTTAATGAAAGACTTGATTTTAGTGGGGTAGTGTTGACTAAATTAGATGGCGATACAAGAGGGGGAGCTGCATTATCTATTAAATACACGGTAAATAAGCCCATAAAATTTAGTAGTAGCGGAGAGAAGATGGAAACACTTGATGTGTTCTATCCGGATCGTATGGCGCAACGAATATTAGGCATGGGTGATATTGTGAGTTTGGTAGAGCGTGCGCAAGAACAATTTGATGAAGTGGAAGCCGCGAAATTGGAAAAGAAAATCAGAAAAAATCAATTTGATTTTGAAGATTTCAAAACGCAATTGCAGCAGATAAAAAAAATGGGTAATTTAAAAGATCTGATGGGAATGATTCCTGGAATTGGAAAACAAGTCAAGGATTTAGATGTGAATGATAATGCATTTGTTGGCATAGAAGCAATGATCAATTCAATGACAATGCAAGAAAGACGTAATCCCGATATAATCAATCCAAGTCGTAAGCAAAGAATAGCCCGTGGTAGTGGAAAAGATTTGGTCGAATTGAATCAATTCATCAAACAGTTCGAACAAATGAAAGGCATGATGAAGACGATGAATAAAATGCCAATGGGTAAAATGCCAGGAATGGGTATGTTAGGAAAATGACCATAATCTAATGTTCATTCAATTGAAATCGACAGAACATTACTGATATTTCTTTGTTTATGTTTAGTAATGCACCTATTCATTTTAATATCTTTTTTTATGAAACATCTTGTCTGTTATAATTTCCGATTATTACTTAGTATTTTTTTGATCTCTTTTACAGCATGTGGGCAATCAAACAATAAGATTGATCATTCGGATTCTACTATCGTTAATAAATCAGATGCTGAATGGAAAAAGCAACTTTCAAAAGACCAATATTATGTATTGCGCCAAAAAGGTACAGAAGCTCCTTACTCCGGAAAATTATTGTTGAATAAAGAGAAAGGTGTTTATAAATGTGCGGCTTGTGGCAACGAATTGTTTACTGATGAGATGAAGTTTGACTCTCATTGTGGATGGCCAAGTTTTGACCGAGAACTTGCAGGAGGAAAAATAAAAACACAGGTGGATAATTCCCTTGGCATTCATCGAACTGAGATTATATGTGCTAAATGTGGAGGACATTTAGGTCATTTGTTTGATGACGGACCAACTGAAACGGGTAAACGCTATTGTGTAAATTCACTTTCTCTCGAATTTCAACCTATACAAGATTTGCAAGACAAGACATATGTACAATTGAATCAACATTCCAATATCGATACGATAACATTAGGCGGCGGCTGCTATTGGTGCGTTGAAGCAGTTTATGAAATGCTAGACGGGGTTATCAAGGTTGAGTCAGGATTTTCAGGAGGAACATTGCCGAATCCGACATACAGACAGGTATGTATGGATAATACTGGCCATGCAGAAGTTGTTCAAATTGTTTATGATAAGAGAAAAACTTCATTAGATGAAATCTTAAAAGTGTTTTTTACAGTGCATGATCCTACAACTTATAACAGACAAGGAGATGATGTGGGAGAGCAATACCGCTCCGTAATTTTTTATAGAAATCAATCACAATATAATACGGCTAAAAGTATTATTGATGCATTGAACAAAAATAAAGTCTATGATAATCCAATAGTCACTCAACTCAATTCTTTCAAAGTTTTTTACAAAGCTGAAGATTACCATCAGGATTATTATGCAATAAATAAAAATAACTCTTATTGCAAAATGGTCATTCAGCCAAAGCTTGAAAAATTCGAAAGGCTATTTAAAGAGAGAATCAAAAAAAATAAGAATTGATTGTAGTCCGTTCACTTCATCCTTATTTAATAATGCCGTTTGATACTATATCTGCACAAATCATTTTGCCATATTCATGCGCAAGTGATTGAGCTGAACTCGGATTAAAAGATTTTGTTTGTACGGAGTAAATTAGCTCCTTGCTCTCCATGTTATAGAAATTGCTTTCCCAAAAATACTTTGTATCTACTGAGTAGTACCCAGGCTCGTAAATTCTATCATATATAGTTGTGTAGTATCCCCAAAACCTTCGGTGATAAATGGTATATGGAGTGTAATAAACTCTTCCTGGAACATAGTATTTCTCCTTTTCTTTATCCAATAAAACAATAGTAAGTACTGCATCAATCCCGTTTTTTTCAATCTTATCTAATACAACTGATTCAGAAAGTCCTTCAAAAGATTTTGGTCCATATTCTTTCAATGAAGAGATGGCTGTAAACCCCCTTTCGCTCAAATCTCCTACTAAATGATTTTCCATACTTTCTCTTAAGGATCGTTCTTCTTTTTTCACTAAAGCAACCACGAGGATTTTGTTGTATGATTTTGCCGGAAGCGTTTGGCTTTTCCATGAATTTGTAATTACTGAAGTATAGCAACTTGTAATTAATATTATCCAAAGAATGGGCTTTATGTATTTAATTAACATGGCTCTTCGTATTATTCTTTATGAACGAATTGAGATAATCGGATTGATTACTTTTTGTTCTTCCCTTTTTCTACAAGATCAATTTCAAAACTCAATTTTACGGTGACTCTGTATTCGGTTATTTTGTTGTTTAATACGCTTGCACTTTGTTCCTGAATCCAAATCGACCGAATATTGTGCAACGTTTTAGATGCATGAATTACTGCATTCTGTGCCGCATCTTCCCAGCTTTTTGTAGAGTTTGACATTACTTCTAATACTTTAACTATGCTCATGGTATTTATTTTTTTAGTTTGAAATTTCTTTTCAAGAAAAAAAAGTTCAACTTATTCAGTGGTGCTTTTTTACTTCTTAAAAAAGTATGATTTTATTTTTTCTGAAATTGGTTTCGCGGATTTCAATATATAAAGTGCTATTTTTTTAGAGTTTAGCAAATCGGACATTTTATCTAATTCGTTTTTTTTAATAATTCTTGAAATTATTTGAGCCGATATGTTTTTAGGCCTTAAGCTATGTTTGAAATTCAGCCAATCATTTTGAATGGTCTTCTCCAATTGAATACACTCATTTTCAAGGCTTTTTTTTTAATTTCAAATGCTTCTATACTTTGAAATGAAGAAGGTTTATGGTTACTCATTGCTGACAAAATTTCCCAAAATGTTATTCAATATAGATTTACGAATTTTATTTTTTCTCATTTTCCAAATTATAATTGCCACTATCCAATAGAAAAATCCAACAGCCAAAAATCCGTACAATGTTTCGCCACATAATCTTCCTAAAAGTATTGCTACTGACGTGCTTACAAAAATTAATCCGAAAAGAAATAAGACTACAATCAAAATGCTTATCACCCACTGGCTGATAAGCTTTGATATTTTATCTGCCAAATTCAATTCAAATAACAAAAGTCTTTTTGATACATATTCTTTTATGTCTCTAAATAGTTCATCGGCTTTCTTGAAAGAATCTTGCATTTCAATTGAATTAATAGGTCTCAGAAAAAATTAAATATACTCCCCAGTACTTTCTTCTATATTGTCAAGACTCTCCAGGATGTTTTTTTTCATAGCGTATAGGCTTTCTTTTCCTTTATTTAATTTCTCCTGGACATTCTCATTTAATTTGGTTCCAGCATTTTTTATTTTAGCCCTCGTTTCAGTTCCTTTGTTTGGGGCAAATAAAACGCCTAGTATACCTCCAACTGCAATCCCTGCCGCAACTCCAATTGCGATTTTTGTGTAATTTTCCATGGTTTCTTTTTTTAATTTTTACTAATTAGTTATAAATAATGAAGCGAAGCTAAAAATATTTACATTCTATAGAAATGACTATTCTTGCTTTTTATAATGATAACAATCAAACAATCTCTTTTGTAGAAATTCTAAGGAATAATCTATCCGCATCGGCTTTGTTACATAATGCAGTTCCTTGATTCAGCGTTGCTGCACTGCCACATGCAACTCCATATTTCACTGCTTCTAATATGCTTTTATTGTCTGCTATTTTGCTTGCAATTCCTCCAACCATGCTATCTCCCGCACCAACAGTGCTTGTTCTTATAATTGATGGCGGGATTATTTTATGCACACTTTCTTTTTCTATTAATATAGCACCTTCTTCTCCCAAAGAAATGACCATGATTTCGCAATTGCCTTTTGAGACGAATGATTTCCCTAACAGTATGGCATCATTTGTATTTAATTTTTCTTTGCCAACTACAGAACTCAATTCGTTGATATTTGGTTTTAATAAGTAGATACTATCTTTTAATATTTCTTTTAACGGATTTCCAGAAGTATCAACGATTAATTTTATCTTTTTATTTTTTACAATTGATGATATAGTTCTCCATATATTATCAGGCACGCCAATCGGTATACTGCCACTACATACGATGTACTCTATATTGCTAAGCTGTTCTATTTCACTAATTAATGCTTTCCATTCCTTTTCATAAATTTCTGCTCCCGGCATGATGAATCTATACTGCAGCTTATTTTTCTGATCAAAAACATTTAAGTTTTCTCTTGTATTGTTTAAACAAGAAACTGTTTTAGTTTCAATGTTTTCTTTAAGGAGTAATTTGGTTAGAAGTTCTCCATTGCCTCCTCCAGATAAATACGCTGCAATAGAATTATTGCCTAATCTTTTAATTACTCTGGATACATTTATCCCCCCACCTCCAGGTTCGGATTTCGGCTCAATGCATTTTAGTTTTTTTTCTGCTATTAAACAATCGATTGAAGTGCTTTTGTCGATTGAGGGATTCATTGTTATGGTCAGTATCGTTGATTTCATATGAAGTTAAAAAGAGCCGGATAGAAATCCAGCTCGTTATTTATCCAATATCCTATGTGAAAAACCTATTGTAAAAGTATGGCGGTAATTTGTTTCCAAAAATGATCTTGGTTACTACATTAACTGATTGCTTGCTAAGATAATTTATTACAAAAAAATGAGCCGGATAGAAATCCAGCTCGTTCTTTATCCAATATCCTATGTGAAAAACCTGTTGTAAAAGTATGGCGGTAATTTGTTTCCAAGAATGATCTCGGTTACCACATTAACTGATTGCTTTCTGAGATAATTTATTAAAAAAATGAGCCGGATAGAAATCCAGCTCGTTCTTTATCCAATATCCTATATGAAAAACCTGAGGTAAAAGTAAGGGGTTGATTTGTTTCCAAAAATGATCTTGGTTACTACATTAACTGATTGCTTTCTAAGATAATTTATTACAAAAAAATGAGCCGGATAGAAATCCAGCTCGTTATTTATCCAATATCCTATATGAAAAACCTGAGGTAAAAGTAAGGGATTGCTTAACTCTAAAAAGTGATTATAGGCATAATTCAATATGATAGCAATTGAATTATTTTTTGTTCTTTTCTAGTTTTTTAAAATATCCCCTGAATAGAAAGCTGTGCTTTAAGGCCTCCATGTTAAGATTGAAATTTTCAGTGCCTTTTTCAATATTTTTCAATGAGTTGTTTAGCTTTCTTGCCATCAAGGAATCATTTAGCAGTGCATTTATCGTTCCTTTTCCATTGTCAATATTGTCTTCAATTTTTGTTACAGCATCTTTTATTTTATAGGATAGAGACTCCGCTTCTGTCCCAATGTTGTTTATACTTGTTACAGCCCTCGTTAATGAATTAGAGAATGCTGTATCGTTTATAATCATTCCAATTGGGCCTTCGCCATTTTTTATTTTATTAATGATTGACCTGGTATCTTTTGATAAATACTTTATGTCATTTGTGGCAAGTTGAATATTTGAGACAGACTTACTTATGTTTTTTGCTAAATCTTTATCGTCGAGAACAGACCATAAAAATTTACTGTCATTTATTTTGCTAATGGTTAACTTTAGTTTCTCAGCGATTGCGTTGATATCGTTATTACTTTTGTACAATGTTCTTATCATTTCATCCGTATCGATTGGTTTTTTTGTAGATAGGAGGTCATTGCTTTCTGCTTGTGGAGCTTGCTCTTTCATAGAAATGATATTTACGACTTTATTCCCTACTAGACCGTCTGTTCCAATGGAGGCAATTGCATTTTTTTTAATGATGTTTTTCATTTTATTATTAATCAGCATCTCAACTTCGATTATGGTGTCATTGATGATATTTATTTTATCCACTGTACCTGCATCTATACCTGCAAATCTTACATTATTGCCGGGTTTTAATCCTTGAATGGTTTCAAACCTTGCTTTTATAGTGTAATTTGAACCAAACATGTTTTTATTTTTTCCAATCATATAAAGTAAGATGATTAGAAATAATAATCCTGACAATACAAATATTCCCAATTTAAAATTATTTAACGTTCGGCTATTCATGCTGCAATTTGTTATTATTCAAAAAATTGTTTTACTTTTTTATCCGTAATTTTTATGAGTTCTTCATATTTTCCTGAAGCGTAACATTTCCCTTCAAGTAAAATCACTACAAAATCACTGGCTAATTTCACGCAATTCATATCATGTGAAATTATCAAGGCAGCTGTTCCATATTTTTTTTTAATGTCTATCATAAGTTGAATAATTTCCTTTCCTGTGATAGGATCTAATCCAGTTGTAGGCTCGTCATATAAAATAATTTCCGGCTTAAGAATTAGCGTCCTTGCTAAGGCAATTCTTTTTCTCATACCACCTGATAATTCCACAGGCATCATATCTATAGTGTGTAATAATCCAACATCAGTTAATGCTTGTTTAACCATTTCCTCTACTTCTGTTTGGGTATGTTTTATCCAATGTCTTCTCAATGGGAATTCTAAATTTTCTCTTACTGTCATGGAATCATATAATGCATTGCTTTGAAATAAAAATCCAACTTTGACACGCAATTTGTCTAGTTCAATATCATTTTGCTGATGAACATCTTTGTTGAATAAAATAATTTCCCCACTGTCAGGCCTTAGTAACCCAATGATGCATTTTATTAAAACAGATTTGCCAGATCCTGATTTACCCAGCACAACAATATTTTGTTGTTCATAAAGATTTAGATTGAATTCATTAAGCACTATATTATCTCCAAACGATTTGCATAGTTTACTAATGTTTAAAACAGGTGTTTTACTATTTGAGATAATTTCAATCATTTGTATAATTTCAATTGATTTAATTGAAGCCTAACAAATCGGTTATTTGTACAGCCAGTAAATCAATAATAAATATTAAAATGGAAGAAAGAACCACAGCAGAATTTGCACTTCTTCCAACGCCTTCCGTTCCTTTATTGCTGTTAAATCCTTTGTAACATCCGATTACACCTACTGCAAATCCAAAAAAATAGGTCTTGATAAATGCAGGTATTACATCATTGAAGGACAGGGAATCAAACACTTCAATCCAAAAAAATTGGAAACTTGTAACACCTCTGATGTTTACTCCAAGATATGCTCCATAAAGAGAAATTGCATCGCTCAACATCACTAAAACTGGCAGCATCATTGTTGTTGCCAACACTCTGCTCACAACTAAATATTTAAAAGGGTTTGTGCCACTCACTTCCATCGCATCAATTTGTTCTGTTACTTTCATTGACCCTAACTCCGCACCAATACTGGAGCCTATCTTTCCTGCAAATATCAACGCCGTGATTACCGGTCCAATTTCCCTTACGATTGCAATCGCCACAATTACGGGTATTTGAGATTCTACTCCATATTCAATCATAGTTGGCCGTAGTTGCATGGTAAGTACAAGTCCCATAATAAAACCTGTTAGTCCAATTAGTGGAAGCGACTTGTATCCAATTACATAACATTGTCTGAAGAATTCAGCAATTTCATATCTTGGTTTAAACCATTGTGCAAGAAATCGATATGTAAATCTGGAAGTTTTTCCGATTTCATTGAAAAATATTTTCATTGCAGATACTTCAGTCATGTTGAATTTTTAAAGAGATTCTAATGCCATTTTTTTTATGTCGAATTTTATTTCATTTTTAAGCTCTTGATTCAAATACCAGCTTTTGATATTATTGAATGTTATTTCTGCTATATTATTGATGGCTTCTACTGTTGCAAATGCCTGGTGAGGTGTGATAAATACATTATCAAAACTCATTAACTCAAGAAGCATATTATCTTTAACTTTCGACTGGGAATGATCAATAAAGAAGACATCTTCCTCTTTCTCATAAACATCCATTGCATATCCTCCTAACTTTTTATTTTTTAAATTAGCAATTAATTCTTTTGTATTTACAATTCCGCCTCTTGCAGTATTGATGATAATTACCCCTTTCTTCATTTTTTTAATGAGCGTGTCATTAATCATGTATGCTGTTGATTTGTTTAAAGGCATATGCAGTGTGATGAAGTTGGAATTTTTGCATAAATGATCAAGTGATACATATTTAACATGGTAACTGTTTTTTAATTCCTCATTTGTATTTAAATCATGCGCAAGTATTTTCACGCCAAATCCAAAAAGAATTTTTGCTACTACTGCACCAATCTTTCCCGTGCCGATAATGCCAATTGTTTTATTGTTGATGTTACTTCCAATTAACTTGTCTACAGAGAAGTCCTGTCTTTGAATTTGTTGCTGTGCGATTTTTGATTTCCTGGCTAGACTTAACATTAACATTATTGCATGTTCGGCCACTGCATGAGGAGAGTAATCTGGGACATTGGCTACTTTAATGCCCATTTCATGAGCGAATGCAAGATCTATGTTATTATATCCAGTGGCTCGTATCGTTATATATTGGATACCCAGAGAGTACAAGATTTTAAGTACATCTTTGGAAGCGTCGTCAGTTGTGAAAATACAAATCGTATTGAATCCTTTTGCAAGAAATGCTGTTTCAAGCGTCAGGCGTTCTTCTTTCATTGATATTTGAAATCCGTAATTATTTGAATGTTTAATTGGTATTTTTTCGAATTTTTTAACGCTGAAAAATAAAACTTTCATACTCTATAAGGTTATAAATTTATCAAGAACTCAAAAGTTAGCTATCATGAGCAAAATTCGTATGATGTTAATCAAATCTTAGTTTGATAAATGTCATAGGGATATCTTTTTTATACCAATACGTTTGTAAAAACATTATTATGAGAAAGATATTATTAGCATTCGATGGTATTCATTTTTCTGAAGGGGCGTTCAATTTCGCAAAACAATTAAATGAGAAGAATCCGATTTTACTGACTGGTGTTTTTTTACCTCAAACGAGTTATGCCAATTTATGGAGTTACGCTGATGGGATTGGAGCCCCAATGTTTGTGCCAGCAATTAATGATGAGGAAACGGACATCATTGAGGAAAACTTGAAAAAGTTTGAAGAGCTTTGTATTAAAAATGGAATAGAATTTCGAATCAGAAAAGACTTTATGGATTTGGCTTTGCCAGAATTAAAAAAAGAAACTCGATTTGCCGATTTGTTGATTATTGGCGAAGAAAAATTTTATGAAAACATGGGCTCAGGTAATCCAAATAATTATTTAAAAGAGGCATTGCATTCTATGGAGTGCTCAGTTGTTTTAGTTCCTGAAAAATTCGATTTCCCTCTTGTGAATATTTTGACTTATGATGGCAGTGAATCGTCTGTATATGCGATTAAGCAGTTTGTTTATTTGCTTCCTGAATTTAAGGACAATCCAACTTATCTTACTTATGCAAGTAATGATGGTAAAACTCCATTGCCTGAAGAGGCTTATATCGAGGAACTTGCCTCAAGACACTTTACTGACCTGACAGTTTCGAAACTAAATATTGATACAAAAAAATATTTTTCCACCTGGGTGGCGGATAAGAAATCCTCAATACTTGTTGCCGGTTCATTTGGCAGAACTTCCTTTTCGCAATTATTCAGTAAGAGTTTTGTATTAGATATTATAAAGGAACATAGAATGCCCATCTTTATTGGTCATAAATAATACAAAAAATAGCTATCCCATTTGAAAAAAGTGTAACAATAAATTATACACATGAATAAATATATAGCAGCTTTTGATGGATTGAAATTTTCTGAAAGTACAAGTGATTTTGCAATAGCCTTGGCTGCGTCTGCCAAATCGCATCTCACTGGAATTTTTTTAGACGACCAAACGTATACAAGTTATAAAATATACGATTTAGTATTAGAGGATGGAGTTTCTGAGCATCGGTTAAAAAAATACAAAGCTGAAGATAATAACCTCAGACATCATGCAGCTGATAAATTCGAACAGTACTGTATAGCGGCCAAAATTTCTTTCAATATTCATCATGACAGGAATGTTGCCATTACTGAATTATTGAAAGAGACATTGTTTTCTGATTTGCTTATTATTAATAACGGAGAATCATTTACACATCATGAGGAAAAATATCCTACTCATTTCATCCGTGACGTATTAAGTAATGCACAATCCCCTGTTTTATTAACACCTGCGATTTATAAAGAAATTGAAAAGCTTATTTTTTTGTATGATGGTCAGGCCGCTTCTATTTACGCATTGAAAACATTTAGTTACTTATTTCAGCAGTATAAAAATTTGCCAGTAGAAGTCTTATGCATAAAGTCAGTAGAAGAGAATTTACATTTGCCTCATAATAAATTAATAAAAGAGTTTTTAAAGCGCCATTACGACAATGTAACGTATACTGTTTTAAAAGGAATTCCTGAAGTTGAAATAATCAATCATTTACATTTTGAAAATAAAAACTTTTTGCCAATATTGGGAGCATATAGAAGAACCATGCTATCAAGATGGTTTAAATCGAGCATGGTCGATGCGATAATAAAATCATTTACCGTTCCGCTATTTATTGCACACAATAAATAATCCTATCTTTAAAATTTATTTCTAATGGATTCACTCACACATATAGTACTTGGTGCTTGTGTAGGTGAGGCTTTTTTTGAAAAAGGATTTGGGAAAAAAGCAATGGTTTGGGGAGTTTTGGCACAAAGCATTCCTGATATTGATTTTATTGCAAGTTTTTGGCTCGACAATCCTGATTCACTTTTAGCTCATAGAGGCTTTACCCATTCGATTCTATTCGCATTACTTATCATTCCCATTTTTTCTTTAACTGCTGATCGTATTCACAAGCCACACAATATTCTGTTCAGAAAGTGGGTGTTGTTTTTTGCTGCTGAAATATTTGCCCACCTTTTTATAGATGCTTTTAATAATTATGGGATTGGCTGGTTTGAACCCTTCAGTCATTTTAGATTTTCATTTAATATTATTTATGTAGCAGATCCATTTTTTTCAATTGTTCCAGGCATTGCATTTGTCTTTTTAATTGTATTAAACAGGTATCATTTAAAACGAAAACTGTGGTGGAAGCTTGGCATTATTTTTCCGATAATTTATTTGACCTATTGTTGTATCAATAAAATCAAGATAGATAACGATATTGACAAGAGTTTAAAATCTCAAAATATTTCAGCCGCTCATTATTTTTCAACGCCCGCACCATTGCAAAACTGGCTATGGTATATAGTTGTACCTCATGAGGATGGTTTTTATGTGGGGTATCGTTCTGTTTTTGATCATCAGGGGGAAATTGATTTTAAATATTTTAAAAAAAACGAGCATTTTTTATCAAGAGTTTCAGATCATGAAGAATTACAGAAACTTAAAAGATTTTCTAAAGGTTATTATACTGCAGAACGAATTCATGATACTATTATATTTAATGATTTGCGTTTTGGACAAACATTTGGCTGGAGGTATCCGAACAATATATTTGTATTTCATTATTACTTAAAACACCCACAAAATAATAATCTTCTTATTCAAAGAGGCAGATTCTCCAATTGGGATTTTGGGGAGATGAAATATTATTTACATAGGGTTGTCGGTATTTAAACTTTTCTTTTGAAATAAAAGGTAAACATCAAAAAGACTATTCTTATAAACTGATAAGAAACCCATCTTAAAAATTGTTTGATAAAGTTTTTGGTTTTGTGATGATATTCCTTTGTTATTTTTATACAATCATTTTTTATTATTTCTTCAAGAAGCTCATTTGCTTTTTTGCAGAGTTTTTGATTTCTAATGTCTAAATTAAATTCAAGACTTGCATAGGTGCTTATATTATTTACATTATAAGACCCAACTGTCATCCATTCTGTGTCGCATAAAGCCATTTTGCCATGAAGAATTTTAGTTTTGTATTCATACAATTCAATATTTTTTCTTAATAGCCAGTCATAAAGCCACTTCTCTGCAAATTTTGTAATTCTAACATCTGATCGTTTAGTAGTGATTACCCTTATTTGAATGCCTCTTTTGGCTGCATGTGATAATAATTTCCTTATTGCCTTCCCCGGAATAAAGTAGCTACTTAAAATGGTTATTTTTTTTTCTGCTTTATGAAACATCTCTATATAAGAGTTAGAAATTTCATTTTTATGCAAAAGCCAATCATTTCTTCTAATTCTAATATCACATTTGTTGCTTTCTGGGATATTAAAATCGAATAAATTATTTATTGTGTTATATTTTTCATCATCATAGGAATATCCTTTCCAAACTCTCCAGCAATAATCAGTTATATTGTCAACTATTTCACCTTCAACATAAACAGCAAAATCTAGCCATGCATTTTTATT